>CANIIN010000001.1 GCA_947467405.1 Betaproteobacteria bacterium
CATGGGATTCAAGAGTCCGCCATGTAGAATGCCGACCCTATGGATTTCATATTACTTGGCAAGGCGCTCATTCTCGGCATCGTCGAGGGGCTGACCGAATTTCTCCCGGTGTCGTCTACCGGGCATCTCATACTGGTCGGAGATCTGCTCGATTTCAATGACGAACGCGGTAAGGTTTTCGAGATAGTCATTCAGACTGGCGCCATGCTGGCCATCATCTGGGAGTATCGCCGGCGGTTCGGCGCTGTCCTTGCCGGCCTTGGCTCGGATCAAGGCGCGCGAAAATTTGTGCTGAACCTCGTCGTTGCGTTCATGCCGGCTGCCGTTCTGGGCCTCGCCTTCGGCCGCTACATCAAGGCTTATCTCTTCAAGCCTGTGCCCGTTGCACTGGCATTCATCGTCGGCGGGATCGTCATTCTCTGGGTTGAACGTCGCAACAAGCCCGTTGTGATGGTTGAGTCGGTGGACGACATGAGCTGGAAAGACGCGCTGAAGGTCGGGTTTGCGCAGGCTCTTGCCCTGATTCCCGGTACTTCACGTTCTGGCGCAACCATCATCGGGGGGTTGTTGTTCGGTTTTTCGCGCAAGGCGGCGACCGAATTTTCGTTCTTCCTGGCGGTGCCTACGCTTATCGCCGCCGGCGCCTACGATCTTTTCAAGCATCGTTCCCTTTTGTCGGCAGCGGATGCTGGTTTATTCGCGGTGGGATTTGTTGCTGCGTTCTTCTCTGCCTTTCTGTGCGTGCGCTGGTTGCTGCGCTACATCGCACAGCATGATTTCGTGGTCTTCGCCTGGTACAGGATCGTCTTTGGGGTTTTGGTATTGCTGACCGCGTGGACCGGCATGGTCAGTTGGACGGCCGGTTAGCCGGAGGGACGGAACCGCAGTTCATGCGCTCGGGGGAGTGGAACCCACCTCCTTTATGTCCTCTGACCAGATGGTTCATCCGGGTTGCACTGGATGAATGAGCGCCAGGAGAGTTTTCGCCCAGGACTAACCTTGAATCCAGGGTAAACCATCGAATCGCCACCCGCCCAATAGATTGCGTTGCCCACCGGGGTTCTTGTCTCCTTCAAACCCGTTGAGAATATTGAAGCAATGCGTATATCCAGCCCGGGTTGCAGCGGTCGCCGCGTTGAGTGATCGCGCACCTGAACGGCAAAGAAACAGGATCGGCGCTGACAGATCTGGTACAGCCTCCTGCAGTTGCGTCATGAATTGCGGATTGGATTGACCGCCCGGCCAGATGTTCCATTGAACGAGGACTGAGTCGGGCACTCGTCCAACCCACTCCCATTCCGCTTCCGTTCGGACATCGATGAGAGTGCAGCCGGGATGCGATGTCAACAAGGCAAATGCCTCGCTTGGAAGCACTTCACCTTCGTATTCGCGGCCGGACGATTTTGCCCGTTCGCGTGCGGTCGCCAGAAGCTGGTTGATCGTGTTCATGTGATTAGTTGATTCGTTGAAAGTGCTGCGGATTTTGAGGCGAGGAGACAGCACGAGTTAAAAATATTTTTAGCCAGACAGCCGCACATCAATGGTGCGTTATTCGCGTTTTTCGCACTATAATGGTGCCATAAGCTGCTTCGCCATAACAATGTGGCACAATCATCGAACATTGCGGACTTGCTAGCACCGGGGCGTCATCGCATTGAATCTTGTTGAAAGTAACCGGTGGCACATTTTCTGCTGAATCCAATACTGTACCCAAGTTTTCCATACCGTCCCCGGCCTGTCCGGTAAAAAACACCTTAACGCGCTCTTAGGAGAGTTTTGAAATGGCAATGTCTGCAAATGACGTACTGAAACTGGTCAAGGACAAGGAAGTCAAGTTTGTCGATTTCCGCTTTACCGACACCAAAGGCAAGGAGCAGCACGTTTCTGTTCCGGCCAAGCAGTTCACAATGGACAAGTTCGAGAGCGGCCATGCTTTCGACGGTTCATCCATCGCGGGATGGAAGGGAATTGAAGCTTCCGACATGCTGCTGATGCCCGATCCGGATTCAGCTCGTCTGGACCCATTCACCGACGAGACCGTTCTGAACATCACGTGCGACGTGGTCGAACCGTCAGACGGCAAGGGCTACGATCGCGATCCGCGCACGATTGCAAAGCGTGGCGAGGCTTTCCTGAAGTCATCCGGGATTGGTGACACCGCTTTTTTTGGCCCCGAGCCAGAGTTCTTCATTTTTGATGGCGTCACCTGGGGTGCCGACATGTCGGGAAGTTTCGTCAAGATCAAGTCGGAAGAGGCGCCTTGATCGTCATCTATTGATTATGAAGGCGGCAACTTCGCGCACCGTGCACCGGTCAAGGGTGGCTATTTTCCCGTCCCGCCGACTGATACCTTCCATGACATGCGCAATGCGATGTGTCTTGCGCTCGAGCAGCAGGGGGTGGAAGTCGAGGTGCATCACCACGAGGTCGCCACGCCGGGTCAGTGTGAAATCGGCACGTTATTCAATTCACTCGTCAAGCGCGCCGATTGGAATCAGATCCTGAAGTACACGGTGTGGAACGTGGCGCATGCCTACGGCAAGACGGCGACATTCATGCCGAAGCCGGTGGTGGGCGACAACGGGTCGGGCATGCACGTGCACCAATCGGTCTGGAAAGATGGCAAGAATCTGTTTGCCGGCAATGGCTACGCAGGTCTGTCCGATTTTGCCCTGTACTACATCGGCGGCATCATCAAGCACGCCAAGGCTCTGAATGCCATCACCAATCCTGGCACCAATAGCTATAAGCGGCTGGTTCCCGGCTTTGAAGCGCCGATCAATCTGGCTTACTCGGCACGTAACCGTTCGGCTGCCTGCCGTATTCCGCACGTGTCTAACCCGAAGGGCCGACGAGTTGAAGTTCGTTTCCCGGATCCGACTGCCAATCCTTATCTCGCATTTACTGCCCTTCTGATGGCTGGTCTGGACGGTGTGCAGAACAAGATTCATCCGGGCGACCCGATCGACAAGAACCTTTACGATCTGCCTCCTTCCCAAGCCAAGAAGGTACCGAACGTTGCTTCGTCCCTGGACATGGCCTTGGAGCATCTGGACAAGGACCGCGCCTTCCTGACCAAGGGTGGCGTGTTCTCTGACGATTTCATTGATGCCTATATCGGACTCAAGATGGAAGAAGTCACGCGTTTCCGCATGACGACGCATCCGATCGAATTCGACATGTATTACAGCCTGTAAGAATCGTCAGAAAGCTATTCCTTCCGCTCGCGGCTGTTTATCGGCGATTCGGGGGAGAGGGGTGATTGGAAGAAGGACGGGGAATGGTTCGGTACCCCGTCCTTTTTTCATTTGAAATCAGGATTATCTTCGCCTACACTTAAAATTCCCTCTTGAAATGCGCTTAACAGGATCAGGCAATGAGGCTTTACCCCTATCTGCTGGGTGCCGCGTTCGTCATGGCCACTGCAAGCGCATTGGCGCAGGCGCCGTCCGTTGGTGCCACCTATCGTTGCGTGGACGATGCCGGACGCAGCACGTATACCAATGTGCGCGAGGAAATGGCGGGAAAGAAATGCACGGTGGTGAGCCGTGAGGTCTCAGTCGTCCCAGTTCCTGCAGCGACTCCGTCCGCTTCCGGGAGTGCAAGATCATCAGGCGCAAAATCATCAACCGACAGTTCCGCCAGTGGATCAGGGGCGTCCAAGGTTGATGCAACAACGCAGCGCTCCCGTGATGGAGACCGCAAGCGCATCCTCGAGCAGGAATTGCAGAGTGCCGAGAAGCAGTTGGCTGAGGCGCGCAAGAAGCTCACGGAGCAGGAATCCATCCGCAATGGCGACGAGAAGAACTACCAGCGCGTTCTGGATCGCCTCAAGCCCTTCCAGGATGAGGTTCGCATTGCCGAGGACAATGTCTCGGCACTCAGGAAAGAGTTGTCCGGTACCCGCTAGCGGCCTTTCACACTTCGCTTTGCTGGTGACGATCTTCCGCGCGATGCGGCGTGTTTTCGCATTTGTCCCCGTTTCGTCAGGGAGGCTCCGTGAAGGGATTTGAGGGCCTGGAGCATCTGGATACTTCGGTTGCAGTGCTCGACGCTGGCCTGAGGGTTTCCTACGTCAATCCATCCTTTGAAAATCTTCTCGACGTCAGCGGGAAAAGTGCGATCGGACAACGCTTCGGCGATCTGTTCGTTGATGCGGTTGATTTTGAACGGAAATTGCAACTCGCGATTGAGGACGAGCGAGGGTTTTCTGACGAAGCCATATCCCTGACCAGGCTTGGGCACGAGTCCCGGGCGCTCAATTGCGTAGTCACTCCTGTTGACACCGGCCAATTCCGTCTCATGATCGAACTGCGGCACATCGAAAAGCGTCTGCGTGTTCAGCGCGAGGAACAGCAGCAGACCCAATTGGTTGCCAATCGAGAGTTGATCCGCAATCTGGCGCATGAAATCAAGAATCCGCTGGGCGGACTTCGCGGATCCGCTCAACTGCTGGAGCGTGAACTTGATCGTCCTGAATTGCGTGAGTACACACAGGTCATCATCAAGGAGGCAGACCGGCTTCAGGCTTTGATGGACCGCCTGCTGACGCCACATCGCCCGCCGCAATCGGTGACCATGAATATTCATGAGGTCTGCGAGCGGGTGCGGAGCCTGATTCTGGCCGAATTTCCTGCTGGATTGCGCATTCGCCGCGATTACGACACCAGCATTCCCGAGTTTCCCGGGGACCGTGAGCAACTCATCCAGGCAACCTTGAATATTGCCCGCAATGCGGCGCAGGCCTTGGCAGGGGTCGGCGAGATTCGTTTGCGCACACGGATAGTTCGCCAGGTGACTATTACCAAGAGGCGTTATCGCCTGGCACTAGAATTGCAAGTGATCGATGACGGCCCCGGAATTCCGGCAGATATACGGGACAGGATTTTCTTTCCGCTCGTGTCCGGACGTGAGGGCGGAAGCGGTCTGGGCCTCACGCTTGCGCAGACATTCGTTCAGTACCACAACGGACTGATCGAGGTCGACAGTGAGCCGGGGAGAACTTCTTTCAAGATACTTCTGCCGCTCAAGGCAGCGGGCAAGGGTTGATCATGCAGCAAGGGATAAAACGTGGAAACTGAAGACGAACTGGTCAGCGGGCAGATCATGCCTGCCCCATCTGGGGCGAGGTCCTTTTTTTCTCAGCTAAAGCCTGTATGGGTCGTTGATGATGACCGCTCGATACGCTGGGTTTTCGAGAAGGCACTGACGCGGGAGGGCATTCCTTTCAAAACTTTCGGCCTCGCGCAGGACGCCATGGAGGCTTTGGCGATCAGTCCTCCCCAGGTTCTGGTGTCGGACATCCGCATGCCAGGGGCTTCAGGCCTGGAATTGCTGCAGATGGTCAGGGAGCGCTATCCGACCCTGCCGGTCATCATCATGACGGCGTATTCCGACCTTGAGTCGGCGGTTGCTGCCTTTCAGGGCGGGGCCTTTGAATATCTTCCCAAGCCATTCGACGTCGATCAGGCCGTGGATCTGATTCGACGTGCGCTTGATGAGTCACTGCGAGGCGTGGAGGCAGAGCAGGTTGAACCACAATCCCCGGAAATCCTGGGACAGGCGCCTTCCATGCAGGAAGTTTTCCGTGCCATCGGTCGCCTTGCGCAGTCGTCGGCGACGGTACTGATTACAGGCGAGTCGGGCAGCGGCAAGGAACTGGTTGCCAGGGCACTGCATCGTCACAGTCCGCGAGCGGCGAAGCCCTTTGTCGCCATCAACACGGCAGCCATGCCGAAGGATCTTCTCGAATCCGAACTTTTCGGCCACGAACGCGGTGCATTTACCGGTGCGCAGGCGATGCGTCGAGGCCGGTTCGAACAGGCCGAGGGCGGCACCTTGTTTCTGGATGAAATCGGCGATATGCCATCCGAACTGCAGACACGACTTTTGCGCGTGCTGTCCGACGGAACGTTCTATCGGGTAGGCGGGCATCAACCGATACGTGCCAGCGTGCGCGTTATTGCAGCTACCCATCAGGACCTCGAAGCGCACGTCAAGAATGGTTTGTTCAGGGAAGATCTATACCATCGACTCAACGTCATACGGCTTCGCCTGCCAAGCCTGAGGGAGCGGCGCGAGGACATTCCGTTGCTCGCCCGTCACTTCCTGGGCAAGTCCGCGCGCGACCTGGGCGTCGAGCCGAAGCGCCTTGCTGATTCCGCGATGACGTATCTTGCGGGGCAGAATTTCCCTGGCAATGTGCGACAACTCGAGAACATCTGTCATTGGCTAACAGTGATGGCGCCGATGCAGGTCGTCGAAGTCGGTGACCTCCCTGCTGAGTTGCGGGAAACAACGACGGGTATGTCCGACTCCGACTGGCTCGGTGCGTTGGCGCGAGAGATCGATCGGATTCTTGCGCGAGGTGATTCTGCCATCATGGATTCCCTGACCCGGGATTTCGAGAAGACGCTGATTACCAAGGCCTTGGCCAAGACTGGCGGTCGACGCATCGAGGCCGCCAATCTGCTTGGTATTGGCCGCAATACCATCACGCGCAAGATTCAGGAACTGGGTCTGGAGAAAGGCGCGTCTCAGGAGGGTAATTGAGCATCGCTGGCCGTCACGCAGTGGTGTTTGCTCGACCGTGAAAAAGTTGTGCGGAAATGCAATCTTGGCTTGATGTGATTTTGCAATCGGTGGGGGGGCTAATTTCGCCTCGAACTGACGAACATTTCATAATCCGGAATGGCCTTGATTCGACTGGTGTAGACCAATAGAATGCCCCTCCCATCCAATTTCCTGAAACGTCCCAAGGACAATTCCCATGAGCGAAACATTTCCCGGTGGCGTTGTAGTCAACGCCGAAATCACACCGGAGTTCCGGCAGATTCTCAGTCCAGATGCGATCGCGTTCTTCGCGAAGATTCATTCCACTTTTGAGCCGCGTCGCCAGGAACTGCTTGCGCGCCGCATCACGCGTCAACAGGAATTCGATGCCGGCAAGCGCCCGGACTTTCTCCCGGAGACCGCATCGATTCGAGATTCCGAATGGAAAATCGCTCCGCAGCCCAAGGATCTGCTTGATCGTCGAGTGGAAATTACCGGACCGACCGATCGCAAGATGGTGATCAATGCACTCAACTCCGGCGCGTCCACATTCATGTCGGATTTCGAGGATGCCAACTGCCCGGTGTGGGGCAACATGATCGAAGGCCAGGTCAATCTTCGTGATGCGATTCGTCGCACCATCAGCCTCAACCAGAACGGCAAGCAGTACAATTTGAACGACAAGGTGGCCGTGCTCATTCCTCGCCCACGGGGATGGCACCTCACGGAGAAGCACGTCACCATGAATGGCAAGCCTGTGTCGGGCAGCCTGTTCGACTTCTGCCTGTATTTTTTTCACAACGCCAAGGAACTGCTGGCTCGCGGTTCCGGTCCTTATTTTTATCTGCCCAAGATGGAGTCTCATCTCGAGGCACGGCTGTGGAACGACGTTTTCACCATGGCGGAAAAAGAGGTTGGCATTCCCCATGGCAGTATCAAGGGGACGGTGCTCATCGAGACCATCCTTGCGGCTTTCGAGATGAACGAAATACTGTGGGAATTGAAGGATCACTCCGCCGGACTGAACATAGGCCGCTGGGATTACATCTTTTCCTGCATCAAGAAATTTCGTTCCGACAAGGACTTCATCCTTGCTGATCGCGCGCAGGTGACAATGACCGCGCCCTTCTTGCGGGCTTACGCGCTAACGCTGGTCAAAACCTGCCATCGTCGCGGTGCACCCGCCATGGGGGGGATGGCGGCGCAGATTCCGATCAAGAACGACCCAGTGGCAAATGAAGCGGCCATAGAAAAGGTACGTGCCGACAAATTGCGCGAAGTGACCGATGGCTGCGATGGCACGTGGGTTGCGCACCCCGGACTGGTGCCGGTAGCCAAGGAAGTGTTCGACAAGCACATGCCGACGCCGAACCAATACGACAAGCAGCGTCCGGACGTCAATTACACTGCAAAGGACCTCCTGGATTTTCGCCCCAATGGCCCGATTACCGAAGCCGGCTTGCGCAACAATATTTCGGTTGGCATCCAGTACCTCGGGGCCTGGCTTGCCGGAAACGGTTGCGTGCCGGTTTTCAATCTCATGGAAGACGCGGCGACGGCCGAAATCTCCCGTTCGCAGATATGGCAGTGGATCCGCAGCGACAAAGGCAAGCTTGATGACGGCCGCAAGGTGTCTGTCGATCTCTTCCGCCAACTCCTCGCCGAGGAACTGCCAAAGGTGAAGACTTACCTTGGTGAAGAGGCGTTCAAGAACGGACGATATGAGGAAGGCGCCAAGCTCTTTGATCGCCTCACCACCGGCGACTACGTTGATTTCCTCACCTTGCCGGCGTATGAGGCCATTGCCTGACAGGTCTGCAAAGCAGAAAAAAGGCCGGCTTGTGCCGGCCTTTTTCATTTGCATCTTCTTAGGGAAGCGCTGATCAAGTGCAGAAAATCAGCATGCCTCGAAAAGCTTCCCTCTGAAGTGGGGGATATAGAAGGGGGCATGCCCCCTTGTTCAGTGAATCCTTGGATCAACTCTCCAGCCGGATTTCCGCCAGGACAGGCGCGTGATCTGACGGACGCTCAAGCTTTCTGGGCTCGATATCGATCTGACAGCGAGTGCATCTGTCGCAAAGCGAATGCGAAAGCAGGATATGGTCGATCCGCATTCCCATTTTTCTGCGGAAAGCATTCATCCGATAATCCCACCAGGTGTATGAACGCTCGGCTTGGGGAAACAGTCGAAAGCTGTCTTTCATTCCCAGCCCGATCAGCTTGTCGAAGGCGTCCCTTTCAGGGCGGCTGCACAAGACCTGCCCAGCCCAAGCTGCGGGATCATGGACATCCTCGTCGCCAGGCGCGATGTTGTAGTCGCCAAGGATGGCGAGATTTGGATAGCTCGCCAGATCCTGCCTGATCCATTCCGAAAAGGCGCTGAGCCAGGCCAGCTTGTAACGGTACTTGTCCGAATCGACAGCCTGACCGTTGGGAACGTACGCGCACACGATGCGTACGCCGGCAATGGTGGCCGCAATGACTCGCCTCTGTTCATCGGCGAAATCGGGTATCCCGCGTTGGACGTCGGTGGCAGGCAGTCGCGACAGGATTGCAACGCCGTTATAGGTTTTCTGACCGGAAAATATCGCGCAATAACCGAGGGCTTCTATTTCCGCGACTGGAAATTTTGCATCCTCAAGCTTGGTTTCCTGAAGACAGACGACGTCCGGAGAGTTGCCTTCCATCCAGGACAGCAGGTGGGGAAGACGTACCTTCAGTGAATTGACGTTCCAGGTGGAAAGGATCACGTTCGAATGGTCATTGCTTGGATGCTGCGGGCGCAGTGTCCTGAGGCTTCTCGGGCGCGGGGGGGGCGCTGGTGCCCGTAGCAACCGGTTTTGCTGCGGCAACCGGCGGTCGAGCGGACAGTGGCGACGTCTTTGGATAGCCTACCGAATCCAGCGTGGAATTCCATTGGCCGTCCGTGAAGCCGGTAGCAACCGTTCTGCCGACGATGAGAACGGGAAGTTGCTCCTTGCCCGAAATCTTCTTCAATTCTGCAATTCCGTTCGTATCGACAACGGATATTTCCTTGAAGGGGACGCCCCTCTTGGAAAGCAACGCAAGGCCGTTCTTGCAGGGATCACCGCAATCCGGCCCGGTATAAAGGGTGACCGGGAAATTCCTCGCGGTTTGCTGCAACTCGTATGGCAATCCGCCTGTTTCCACGACGCTGCTCTTCAGTTGCTTCTGCTCCACCTTGGTCGCCGCGCCGGCCGGGGGGGGATCCTGCGAATAGGTGACTTTGCCGTTCTTGTCGACCCACCGATATAGTTGCTGGCCAACTGCGCTGCTTGCTGCCAGCGCAAGGGATATGCCGAGCGAAAGGGTGATTCGCAGCGCACTATTCATGGGGATTGTCTCAGCTGATCAGGACGCGGAAATCATACCACTGTGCCTGAGGAGGGCAGTCGCCTCGGGTGGGCGTCCGCGGAAAGCCACAAAGCTTTCCATTGCGGGCCGACTGCCGCCCACGGCAAGTATCTCGTCCCGGAAGCGTGCGCCTGCAACCGGATTCAGCACGCCGTACTCGCTGCTTTCGTTGGGCCTGTCAGTCTTCTCAAATGCGCTGTAAGCGTCGGCCGACAGGACTTCGGCCCACTTGTAACTGTAGTAACCGGCGCAGTATCCGCCGGCGAAAATGTGAGAAAAGCTGTTTGGAAATCGGGTAAACGCGGGCGGAATAACGACTGCGACATTTGTCCGTATTTCATCCAGCAATTGTCCGGGTGTCTTCTTTCCGGCAGGGTCAAAGTCATAGTGCAAGTGCATGTCAAACAGCGAGAACTCCAATTGCCGCACCATCTGCATACCTGACTGGAAATTCTTTGCGGCCAGCATTTTTTCAAAGAGGTCCCTGGGTAGAGATGCGCCGGTGTCGGCGTGTGAGGTCATGATGCTGACGACGTCCCATTCCCAGCAGAAATTTTCCATGAATTGACTGGGCAATTCGACCGCATCCCACTCCACGCCGCGAATACCTGAGACCCCGGGATAATCAATTTTCGTCAGCAGGTGATGAAGACCGTGGCCGAACTCGTGGAAAAGGGTGATGACTTCGTCGTGGGTAAGGAGCGATGGCTTGCCCGCGATCGGTGCGGGAAAGTTGCAAACCAGATAGGCAACGGGATGCTGTATGGCATTACCCTTGCGCCGTCTCGTGACAGCCTCATCCATCCAGGCGCCGCCTCGCTTCGTTTCACGTGCGTACGGATCCAGATAGAACTGCCCGAGCATGTTACCGGACAAGTCTTCCACCTTGAAGAAACGGACTGATTGATCCCAGACCTCGGCGTGGTCCGGACGGATCCGGATTCCGAATATCGAATCGACGACCTTGAACATTCCGTCCAGTACTTTTTCTTCGGGAAAATATTGCTTCACTTCCTGTTCCGAAAACGCGTAGCGATTGACTCTCAGTTTTTCGGATGCATACGCGATATCCCACGCTTCCAGCTTGGCCATACCCAATGCCGAAGCGGCAAACTCCTCGAGTTCGTGAAAGTCGCGTTCTGCGAAGGGCCTCGCCTTCCTGGCAAGGTCGTCCAGAAAATGAATCACTTCATCGGGTGATCCGGCCATTTTCGGGATCAGTGATACATGGGCGTGAGTTTCAAATCCGAGAAGCCTCGCAGCTTCCCGGTGTAGTTCAAGCATTCTGGAGATCAACGGCCCATTGTCCAAGGCTGGATTCGCCAACTCGCTTGCCCGGGTTTGATGCGCAAAATACAGTTTCTCCCGGAGATCTCTGTTGTCGGCGTACTGCATGGCCGGGAAATAGCATGGGGCACGCAATGTCAGTATCCAGCCGTCCTTGCTGCTCTGGCGGGCGACTTCGCGGGCAGCGTCCTTGATGTCTTCGGGCAGTCCCGCCAGTTCGTTGTCATCCTCAATGTGGACCTGAAAGGCGTTGGTCGAGTCGAGCAGATGTTCGGAGAAGCGGGTTCCCAGCGACGCAAGCTCCTGCGCGATCTCTGCGTATCGTGCCTTGTCCGCCTCGCTCAGTTCCGCGCCGGACAGCTTGAAATCGCGGAGTTCGTTCTCGATCACCTTTCGTTGAGCGGGAGACAGGTCAGCGAATGCGGCTGACTCGCGCAGTTCCTTGAATTTTGCGAATAGCGCCTGATTCTGTCCAAGTTCGGTGTAATAGGCGACGATCTTGGGTTGGCTTTCGTTGTAGGCGTCACGTAATTCCTGCGAATCCAATACGCCATGCAGGTGGCCAACGGTTCCCCACGCCCGGGAAAGTCGCTCGGACGCATCATCCAGCGGAGAGACGAAGTCATTCCATGTCGCAGCGACGGCGGGCCTTGCGAGTTGATCGATCAGGCGGCGATTTGCTGCCAGCAATGTATCGATAGCCGATCCGATATGTGCAGGTCGGATAATCGAGAATTTCGGTAAGCCCGTGAGGTCAAGCAGCGGGTTGGATTCCATGTTGTTCCTGATTGATGAAAGACTGCATTGCAAGGTGGGGCGGCTAGATGCTTGGTCGCCAATGCTTCTGCGCCCGAAGTGCAAATGATTTGCATCGGCCGAGACGACAGTCGGCATTTTGTCTGATCGTTTAGCAAAGAGAAGCGACGAGTCAGATATTGCGGATTATGGTATTTAATTCTACTATGTGAACTCTGCAATGAGTAGCCTACCGCTCTTCAGTGGCTGATCGGGAAGGCGACGCCTTCACTTGGGCTAGAATGAATTTTGCTGTTCGATTCGCTCGGGAGATTGCCATGTCCGCCGTACCTGATTTACCTGCTGCCAATGACACGGATTCATTGGAAACGCAGGAATGGCTGGATTCGCTGGAGGCTGTCATTCAGCGGGAGGGTCCGACTCGAGCACATTTTCTGCTTGAAAAGCTTGTCGACAAGGCTAGGAGGTCGGGTGCCTACCTTCCGTACAGAGCCCAGACAGCCTATATCAATACGATCCCACCTCACATGGAGGAGAGGTCGCCTGGTGATCATGCCATGGAAGAGCGTATTCGTGCCTATGCGCGCTGGAATGCCATGGTCATGGTTGCGAAGGCGAACAAGGGCGAAGGCGACCTTGGTGGTCATATTGCGAGCTTCGCTTCGGCGGGAACGTTGTTTGGTGTCGGGTTCAACCACTTTTGGCATGCGCCCAGTGAGGGCCATGGCGGTGACCTGATCTATTTTCAGGGACACTGCGCGCCGGGAATCTATGCACGTGCGTTTCTTGAAGGCAGGCTTTCCGAAGAGCAGCTGCTGAATTTCAGGCGCGAAGTTGATGGCAAGGGGATCTCCTCATATCCGCATCCCTGGCTGATGCCCGACTTCTGGCAGTTTCCTACCGTTTCCATGGGGCTCGGGCCGATTCAGGCCATCTATCAGGCGCGGTTCCTCAAGTACCTGCACGCGCGTGGCCTTGCCGACACCTCAAATCGCAAAGTCTGGGCATTCTGCGGTGACGGGGAGATGGATGAACCCGAGTCAATGGGTGCCATCGGAATGGCTGCGCGAGAGAAGCTGGACAACCTTATCTTCGTGGTCAACTGCAATCTGCAGCGATTGGATGGTCCGGTGCGTGGCAACGGAAAAATCATTCAGGAACTGGAAGGTGACTTCCGCGGTACTGGCTGGAATGTCATCAAGCTGATCTGGGGATCCTACTGGGATCCGCTGCTGGCTCGCGATACAGAGGGAATATTGCAGCGAGTCATGGAAGACACCGTGGACGGCGAATATCAGAATTTCAAGGCTAATGACGGTGCCTTTGTTCGAAAACACTTCTTTGGCAAGCATCCCAAGCTCCTGGAGATGGTGTCGCGCATGACTGATGACGACATCTGGCGGCTGAATCGAGGTGGCCATGATCCGCACAAGATCTATGCTGCATACGCGGCTGCGGTAAAGCATACCGGGCAGCCGACAGTCATATTGGCCAAGACCATCAAAGGCTACGGGCTCGGAAAGCAGGGGCAGGCCAAAAATCCCACGCACCAGCTGAAGAAGCTGGATCTGGAAACCATTCGCGACATGCGAGACCGTTTCAACATTCCGGTTGCCGATGCGCAGCTTGAAAGCTTGCCGTTTTACAAGCCGGGAGATGATGATCCGGTCATGCAATATCTGCATGAGCGGCGTCGCGCTTTGGGTGGATATCTGCCTCAACGGCGGCGGCGTGCGCTGAGAACCTTGCAGGTGCCGGGATTGGCATCTCTCGATCAGGTTCTGAAACCGACGGCGGAGGGGCGGGAGATATCGACCACGATGGCATTTGTCCGCATCCTGACTGCGCTTCTGCGAGATAAGGAAATCGGCAAGAAGATCGTTCCGATCGTTCCCGACGAGGCGAGGACGTTCGGCATGGAGGGGATGTTCCGGCAGTTGGGCATCTATTCCTCAGAAGGGCAGAAATACACGCCGGTCGACAAGGATCAGGTCATGTATTACCGGGAGGACAAGGCCGGCCAGATCCTTGAGGAAGGCATCAACGAAGCCGGAGCGTTTTCTTCATGGATGGCTGGGGCGACCTCCTATGCCAATTCCGGCGTCAACATGATCCCCTTCTATATCTTCTATTCCATGTTCGGTTTGCAGCGTATTGGTGATCTGGCCTGGGCGGCTGGAGACTTGCGAGCGCGCGGCTTCCTTCTCGGTGCGACCGCAGGACGCACGACGCTGAATGGCGAAGGCCTTCAGCATGAAGACGGCCACAGCCATGTGCTGGCCTCGGTCATTCCCAATTGCATCGCTTACGATCCAACGTTCGCCTATGAGTTGGCCGTGATCATTCATGATGGACTGCGTCGCATGCTGACCGAGCAGCAGGATGTTTATTACTACATCACCGTGATGAACGAGAACTATGTTCATCCGGGTCTTGAGGATATCGAGAAGGTCACGCCTTCGGCGCGTGACGGCATCCTCAAGGGCATGTACTTGTTCCAACCGGCCGCAGGTGCAGCCAACGTTCAGTTGCTGGGATCGGGGACGATCCTGAGAGAGGTCATCGCGGCCGCAACATTGCTCAAGAGCGATTGGAATATCGATTCCGATGTCTGGAGTTGCCCAAGCTTTACGGAACTCCGGCGAGAGGGTCTCGCGACGGAACGCTGGAATCTTCTCCATTCAGGTGAAGCGAGACGTGTCAGTTACGTGGAGCAGTGCCTTCAGCAACGAGTCGGGCCGGTGGTTGCTGCAACGGATTACATCAAGTCGTTCCCGGATCAGATTCGCGCGTTCATGCCGAAGGGTAGAACCTATCGCGTTCTCGGCACGGATGGTTTCGGGCGTTCGGACACAAGGGCGAAACTGCGGCACTTCTTCGAAGTTGATCGTTTCTGGATCACCCTTTCGGCATTGCAGTCGCTGGCGGAAGAAGGCCACCTAAAGCCGTCGGTGCTGTCTGACGCAATGAAGAAGTACGGGCTTGATGCATCCAAGCCGGACCCGGTAACTGCATAGGTGGAATGAATGATTACAGTGAACGAAGTGCGGGTTCCCAATATCGGAGATTTCAAGGAAGTCGAAATCATCGAACTCATGGTCAAGGCTGGAGATCGCGTGCTGCCCGAGCAGTCGTTGATCACGGTCGAGTCCGACAAGGCCAGCATGGAAATTCCCGCGCCCGTGGCGGGTGTCGTGCGGGAAATCAAGGTGAAAGTCGGTGACAAAGTATCCGAAGGAAGCATTGTCCTGCTGATGGATTCCGAATCGCCTGCGGTTTCAGTGGCAGATACGAAGCCTGCCAGCAATATTTCGAAGAATGTCCTGGATCAGACCGCGCCACCCGTCACATCGCCAGTGGCGACGATACCAGCGGTTGTTCCGCCTGCCGTCGCGATTCCAGCGGCACCCGTCGACCCGCTATTCAAAGCGCACGCCAGCCCGTCTGTGCGTCAGTTTGCTCGCGAATTGGGCGTTGACATAGCACGTGTTTCAGGGGCCGGCCCAAAGGGACGGATCCAGCGCACGGATGTGCAGAACTTCGTCAAATCGGCGCTTGCTGCGAGTTCAGCACCCCGGAGTTCGAACCCAGGTGCCGCGGGTTTGCCGTTCAATCTACCGGCTTGGCCGCAAGTGGATTTCGCAAAGTTTGGTCCTGTGGAGACGGTTCCGCTTACCCGGTTGAGGAAGCTTGCCGGCGCCAATTTGCACAGGAACTGGATTTCAATTCCGCATGTCACGCAGTTTGACGAGGCGGATATCACGGAACTCGAGGCCTTCCGCAAGTCCAACAGTGTCGAATCGGAAATGCAGGGATTCAAGCTGACGCTGCTTGCTTTCCTGGTGAGGGCCTGCGTTACCGTGTTGCGTGAACATCCGCAATTCAACGCCTCACTGGACAAGACCGGAGAGAATATCGTCATCAAGAAGCACTATCACATTGGGGTCGCTGTCGATACGCCCGATGGATTGGTCGTGCCGGTGATTCGCGATGCCGACCGCAAGGGCGTATTCGATCTGGCCAGGGAATTGGCCGAGATGTCCAGATTGGCCCGTGATCGCAAACTCAAGCCCGGAGACATGCAGGGCGGGACGTTCTCGATCTCCAGTCTTGGTGGCATTGGCGGCATGTCGTTCACGCCGATCATCAATGCACCGGAGGTGGCGATACTCGGCGTGTCCAGATCCGTGATCAGACCGGTCTGGACTGGCAAGGCGGAGACGGGGCAATTTCAACCACGGTTGATGCTGCCCTTGTCGTTGTCATACGACCATCGTGTAATCGATGGCGCTGCCGGTGCAAGGTTTACAACCGCATTGGCGTCGGTGCTTTCAGATATTCGTCGTTCATTGCTCTAAGGACAGAAAATGAGTTTGGTGCAGATCAGAATCCCGGACATCGGTGATTTCAAGGATGTCGCCGTGGCGGAGGTGCTGGTCAAAGTCGGCGATGCGATCGTGAAGGAGCAGTCACTGATCACGGTTGAATCCGACAAGGCATCCATAGAGATTCCTTCCCCGCTCGCGGGCGTTGTCAGTGAAGTGGTGATCAAGCCGGGCGACAAAGTGTCGCAAGGTACTGCCATTCTCGTCGTGGACGAAGTTGGCGGTGAAACGAAACCAGTGCAAGCGTCCACCCCGGCCGGGCCCATCCAATCGGCGGCGGTGGGGGCGGCATCGACTTCGGATCGATCTGAAGCGGAAACCCATGCGGAACTGCTGGTGCTCGGGTCGGGGCCGGGCGGTTATACGGCAGCATTTCGTGCCGCGGACCTGGGGAAGAAAGTCGTCCTTGTGGAACGATTTTCTGCTCTCGGCGGTGTGTGCACCAATGTCGGCTGCATTCCCTCCAAAGCCTTGTTGCACGTGGCTCGGGTCATGACCGAAGTCGAGGAATTGCGGGATGGGGGCGTCATGTTTGCTCCGCCCTCCATCGACATCGACAAGCTCCGTGCCTGGAAAGACGACGTCGCGTCCAAGGGCGCCAAGGGTATCGCTGGTCTTGCGCGCCAGCGAAAAGTCACGGTCATGCAAGGTACTGGACGCTTCGAATCACCACATGTCATGGCTGTAGCGGGTGCTGACGGCGTATCGAGAAAAGTATCGTTTGATCAGTGCATCATCGCAGCGGGATCGTCGGTTGTTCGCATTCCCGGTCTTCCCTATGAAGACCCGCGCCTGATCGATTCAACCGGAGCTCTTGCGCTGCAGGACATACCGCAAAGCTTGCTGGTCATAGGTGGCGGAATCATTGGATTGGAAATGGCGTGTGTATATGACGCGCTGGGCTCCAAAGTGACGATCGTGGAAGCACTGGATGGCCTGATTCCCGGGGCAGACCGGGATCTGGTGCGTCCACTCGAGAGGCGCTTGCAGAAGCGCTACGCCGGAATATTGCTGAAGACGCGTGTGGTAAAACTGGATCCTTCCGCTGAGGGGCTGACGGCTACTTTCGAGGGGGACAAGCCTGTGGCGCCGCAGACTTTTGACCGCGTACTGGTGGCTGTGGGGCGGCGTCCGAACGGCAGGGACATCGGTGCAGAGAAGGCCGGAATCTCGGTCAATGAAAGGGGATTCCTGCCTGTCGACAGGCAGCAGCGGACGAATGTTCCTCACATATTTGCAATTGGCGACATCGTTGGCGATCCGATGCTGGCGCACAAAGCCAGTCATGAAGGCAAGGTCGCTGCAGAGGTTGCTTGTGGCGGCAAATCCGCCTTTGATGCCTTGACGATTCCGTCGGTTGCTTACACCGACCCTGAAATCGCATGGATGGGATTGACCGAAACGGAGGCTGCCAAACGTGGCATTGCCATTGCAAAGGCGAGTTTTCCATGGGCTGCTTCCGGACGTGCACGTGCTACGGGACGTACTGAGGGCGCAACCAAGCTCATTTTCGATCCCGAGACAAGGCGGATTCTGGGGGCGGGGATTGTCGGTCCCAATGCCGGTGAATTGATCGCCGAGTTGGTGCTTGCCCTCGAGATGGGTGCCGATCTTGAAGACATCAGCCTGTCAATTCATCCGCATCCCACATTATCGGAAACCTCTGCATTCGCGGCAGAGGTCGGCCTGGGTAATATTACCGATCTTTACATACCAAGAAAGTAGCCCGATATGACTCAGGATGAGTTGAAGCTGGCAGTCGCGCGCGAAGCCATCAAGTATGTCGAGGAAGATTCCATTGTTGGAGTCGGTACCGGGTCGACTGCCAATTTCTTCATTGATGAACTGGCCAAGATGAAGGGGCGCATAGACGGCGCCGTGGCTAGTTCAGAGGCCACTGCCACGCGACTCAAGGAGCGGGGCATACGGGTCGTCGAACTGAACTCTGTCGGTGAACTGGCAGTCTATGTCGATGGCGCCGATGAAATCACGGAACATCTCGCCATGATCAAGGGTGGGGGTGGCGCACTGACCCGTGAAAAAATCGTGGCCGCAGTAGCCAGAAAGTTCGTGTGCATCGCCGATGGCAGCAAGTTGGTACCGACGCTTGGCGAATTTCCGTTGCCCGTCGAGGTGATCCCGATGGCACGCTCGTGGGTGGGGCGGCAGATGGTCAAACTGGGCGGGATTCCGCGACTTCGCGAAGGATTTACCACCGACAACGGAAACCTGATCATCGATGTTTCGGGCCTCAAAATATTGAATCCGCCTGAACTGGAACAAGCCATCAACAATATTCCTGGCGTGGTGACTGTGGGTTTGTTCGCCCAAAGGGGCGCGGATATTCTGCTGCTGGGCACCCCGAACGGTGTAAAAACGTATCGACGCTGAACTGTTGTATCGATCGAGTCACGGAATTGACATATTTCGTGAGTAGACTGTATGAATCGGATTCTCTAAACCGCGCAAAGAGAGGCGGGCTGCATGTCGGAACATATTTCCAAGCAATTTGATGCCGAACTGGAGGCCGTGCGGACCCGCGTTCTCCAGATGGGCGGACTGGTCGAGGCGCAGATCGTGAGCGCGATGGACGGTCTGGCCAACGGCGATGTCGACTTGATCGAATCCGTGATCGGCGGAGATCACCGTGTCAACGCAATGGAAGTCGAACTCGATGAGTCATGTAGCCAGATCATCGCCAAGCGACAGCCCGCAGCCAGCGACCTGCGTCTGATCATTGCCATCATCAAGACCATCACCGATCTGGAGCGCATCGGCGACGAGGCGGAAAAGATTGGCAGAATGGCCAAGCTGATTCATGAAGCCCAGCGCCAGAACATGCCGAATCTGGAATTGAGGCACGTTGCCGATCTAGCCGTCGGAATGCTGCGAAAATCGCTGGATGCCTTTGCGAGACTTGATTCGAACGCGGCGTCCGCAGTAGTGCGTCAGGATGAACTGGTCGATAACGAGTTCAGGTCAATTCTTCGGCAGCTCATTACGTTCATGATGGAAGATCCGAGGACCATCACCCGCAGCCTGGAAATTCTCTTTGTGGCGAAGGCACTGGAACGCATCGGCGATCACTCGAAGAACATGGCCGAATATGTCGTGTACATGGTGGAGGGTCGCGACGTACGGCATATCCGTGACAACTCCCCGGCCAAGACTGTTGCCGTCGATCCACTGGCGTCCTGATTGCCCCGCTCTGTGCAGGGCTCTCGGACGGTCGAGTCATGCCTGATTGTTGTCAGGTGGAGGGAGGAACATATCCGGAGGCTGCATCGGCGCCACCGCCGAAGAAGTGCTTCTCCATCTGCTCGGCCAGATATTTTCTGGCCCGGCTATCAGCGAGATTGAGGCGGTTTTCATTGATGAGCATGGTCTGGTGCCGCAACCACTGTTGCCATGCCTCTTTCGAGGCGCTCTCGAAAATCCGTTTGCCCAGTTCGCCGGGATAAGGCGGGAAATCCAGCCCTTCTGCTTCCACCCCCAGCTTGATGCAATTGACCATTCTAGCCACAGATCTAACCTCCAGAATTCAGTATCGCGGATTCTATCCGGTTTCCTTCTTCATACGGCACGCTTCCGTCACAGGTTTCGGACCAGGACCTTGGAGCGTCTTTGCCAGTTGTAAAGCGATCGTTTCGGTTCTGGTAGAGATGAGACTCCCCCGAGGTCGAAGCCGCGTTCGATGAACCAGTGCGTCGTCAATGTGGTTAGGACGATGAGCTTCTTCATGCCACGTGTGCGCGCCTCAGTCGATAGCGCTTCAACCAGTCGTTCGCCGTAGCCGGCCCCACGGAACTCGGGCCGTACGGCCAGTGCGGCGAGTTCGGCCGTCTTGCCTTTGGGGAACGGGTATAGCGCAGCGCATGCAACAATCACATTGTCGTGTTCGATGACGAAAAAGCGGTCAACTTCGCGCTCCAGCAGTTCCCGTCCCCTGAACACCAGCGTTCCGTCTGACTCAAGCGGCTCAATCAATTGCAATATTCCACCGACATCATCAATCGTTGCTTTCCGCAAACGTTCAACGCCGGATTTTGTGAGAAGGCTTCCCGAACCGTCATGCGTAAACAGTTCTATGAGCAGCGCGCCGTCCGCTTGGTGTGATACAAGGTGCGCACGCGACACCCCCGCAGTAACAGCTTCGACTGCATGGGCAAGATAGAGACGTGTATCTGCGGTCAACGTATTGGATGCGGCGAGCAGATTGATAGCCTGTTCCACCGAAAGCTCGGTGATAAGTTTCATGCCCTGGTCCATGACAGGCTCATCAGTCAGGAAGATCAGCTTTTCGGCACCCAGCCCTTTTGCTGTCGCGACAGCGACGTCTTCCATTGCGCAATTAAATACCTCGCCCGTGGGCGAATAGCCTACGTTCGAGACAATAACGATATTGTTGACATCCAGGCATCCAGAGATTGCCGCGACGTCAACCTTTCTCACGGCGCCGGTGTACTGGTAATCGACCCCCTCACGAACGCCATATGGCTGAGCAGTGATGAAATTCCCGGACACCGTATTGATGGCCGCTCCAGCCATTGGGGAATTGGGCAGGCCTTGAGATAGCAGGGCGTCTATTTCGACTCGCAATACCCCGACAGCTTCCTTGACGCACTCAAGGGCCACATCGTTGGTAATGCGAATGCCATTCTTGTACCGGGCCTTCGCGCGTCGTTGCCGCAATTGAGCTTCGATTTGCGGGCGGGAGCCATGAACAAGAACGAGCCGAATTCCTGCTGCATGCAGGAGATTGATGTCGTGCGCGAGGAACGAGAATTTCCCATCGGCCACCACTTCACCGCCGAAAGCGATGACGAAAGTCTTGCCCCTGAAAGCATGAAAATAGGGAGCGACAGCTCTGAACCAGGTCACGAAACGTGTATCAAATCCGGTGTCTGAGTTCATTGGGCGGTTTGTCTTGAGTATGGTTGGGCTGTTTGCGTCGATGGTGCCTGTCCGGGCTGATGCTGGGCATTCGTCCGCATTCTAGCGACAAGCTGTGCAGCTTGTCTGCGTTCTCCTTGGCTCAAGCGAAGTCTCCCCAAAGAACCTGAAGCGCTGCAATGGCAGCGATGGGTGCAGTCTCTGTTCGAAGCACGCGTGGCCCGAGATGAATGGATTGGAATGAATGCCGCATTGCGGCCGCAACCTCGTGCTCGGCCAGCCCCCCTTCCGGACCGATGAGCAGCGTCACATCCAGTTGCTTTTCGTTGTCGCTCAATGACGTGCTTGCGTTCGGTGTCAGCAGCAATCTCAGGCTTCCATCAGGTCTGGCTTCGCCAATGGACCGTAGCCAGCCCTGTATGTCGGTCGGAGCCCTGACCTCGGGTACCGTATTGCGCCCACACTGTTCGCAGGCGGCGGCCACGACATGCTGCCAATGGGCGTGTTTCCTGTCGGCGCGATCATCCCGAAGCTTGACGACACTGCGTTCGCTGCTCAACGGAACGATGGCATGTACCCCGAGTTCGGTTGCTTTCTGCAGGGTCAGATCCATGCGGTCGCCACTGGAAATGCATTGCGCCAATGTAATCCGGAGCGGTGATTCGCGGCTAACGTCAATTCGCGCACCGATTCTGACTTGAACCAGTTTGCGTGCGACCTGTGTCAAGACCGCAGCATACTCGCCACCGTCGCCACAAAAAAGCGTTACCTGATCACCTTCCCGCAATCTCAGTACGGCGACATGCCGAGCGGGTTGCTCGGGCAGGTCAAGGTCGGCTCCACTCGCGAGGGGCGCGGAAACCAGAAATCTGGGCGGGTGAGTATCGGACATGATGTGCAGATTCTCCCATAGGGACCGTTTCAGGCAGGATTTCGGTCATTTTTGTTGCGTAGCGTCAAAAGCCCTCCATGCGGGGGGCAATCCTGATAAGATGCCGCCCTTCTTTTAAGCGCCCGTTCCGGCAGGTTCCCCTTGTCAAGTTCAGACCGTAAGATCCGCAATATCGCCATCATCGCCCACGTTGACCACGGCAAAACAACGCTCGTCGACAAGCTGCTGCAGCAAGCCGGCACGTTTGCTGCGCACCAGCAGGTTTCGGAGCGGGTCATGGACTCCAACGATCTGGAGCGTGAACGTGGCATCACGATTCTTGCCAAGAACTGCGCCGTTACGTACGAAGGCACGCACATCAATATTGTCGACACCCCGGGGCACGCCGATTTTGGTGGCGAGGTTGAGCGCGTGTTGTCGATGGTAGATAGCGTTCTGTTGCTGGTGGACGCCGTTGAAGGGCCAATGCCCCAGACGCGATTTGTCACCCGTAAGGCTTTGGCGCTCGGTCTGAAGCCGATCGTGGTTGTCAACAAGGTGGATCGACCCAGTTCACGTCCTGATTGGGTTGTGGACCATACATTCGATCTCTTCGACAAGCTTGGCGCCACTGAGGAACAACTGGACTTCCCGGTTGTTTATGCCTCGGCGCTGAACGGCTGGGCGGTGACGGATATCAAGAATGCTCCAGCAACCGCCGAAGCGGTCAAGGAAGGCGGGCACAGCATGCGTCCGTTGTTCGAGGCCATTCTCAAGTATGTACCGGTTCGCGAAGATGACGTGAATGGGCCATTGCAGTTGCAGATCTGTTCTCTGGATTACTCCAGCTATGTCGGAAAGATTGGCATAGGGCGAATTACGCGCGGAACCGTAAAGCCCATGCAGGATGTCATGGTCATGAATGGACCGGACTCCCAGCCCATCAAGGGTCGAATCAATCAAATCCTGACATTTGAAGGCCTGGAGCGGAAGATTTCCGAAAACGCCATAGCTGGTGACATCGTCCTGATCAACGGCATTGAAGAAATTGGCATCGGTTCAACAATATGTGATCCCGAGCACTTGGATGCCCTGCCGCTGCTCAGGGTTGATGAACCGACCCTGACCATGAATTTCATGGTGAACAGTTCTCCCTTGGCGGGGAAGGAAGGCAAATATGTGACCAGCCGCCAATTGCGCGAACGGTTGGAGCGTGAACTCAAGAGCAATGTGGCGCTAAAAGTCGAATTTACTGCGGATTCGGATACCTTCGTCGTCTCAGGGCGTGGGGAGCTGCACCTGACGATTCTGCTGGAAAACATGCGTCGCGAAGGATACGAGATGGCCGTTGGCCGGCCACGGGTTGTGATGAAGGAGATCGATGGCGTCAGGCAGGAACCCTATGAACTGCTGACTGTCGACGTTGAAGATCCACATCAGGGTGGCGTCATGGAAGAGTTGGGACGTCGCAAGGGTGATCTTCAGGACATGCAGTCCGATGGCAAGGGGCGCGTTCGACTCGAATATCGGATTCCAGCGCGGGGGCTGATCGGCTTCCAGGGCGAGTTCCTGACTCTCACGCGTGGCACCGGACTTGCCAGCCACATTTTTGACGACTATGGCCCGATCAAAGGGGATATGGAAGAGCGCCGCAATGGCGTTCTGATCAGTCAGGACAATGGTTCTGCAGTTGCCTACGCGCTCTGGAAGTTGCAGGATCGGGGCCGCATGTTCGTCTCGCCTGGCGACGTGCTGTACGAGGGCATGGTCATCGGGATTCACTCGCGCGACAACGACTTGATCGTCAATCCGATCAAGGGGAAGCAACTCACAAACGTTCGTTCATCGGGAACCGATGAAGCCGTGCGGCTGGTTCCGCCAATTGAACTGACGCTTGAAAAGGCGGTGGAGTTCATTGCGGACGATGAACTGGTGGAAATCACCCCGAAGTCGATACGTATCCGCAAGCGTTACCTGCTGGAGCATGAGCGGAAGCGTGCGTCTCGATCCCCTTCTGGTGAGGCGGCGGCCTGACTGTTGCGCAGTAGAGCCTTCTCAGCCTGTTGACGAGGCGGGTATCGGCTTCAGCGTGTGCAGGTCCAGGTGACAGGGCTGCATCCAGGACCACATTTTTTCAAGGCTTTCGTTTCGGCCTCCGCTCGCGTCGCCCCGATTGACGACGCAAAGTCTTTCCTGCTGCTGGCCAGCGCCCCGCAGGCATTGCGAACATTCAGGATGACCTCGCAGTTGCCATGTCCGCATTGCTTGAGCGCTTCGACACTGGCTTCGCGGGCTGTGTGGTGATTGAAGCTGAAGCCATTGCTGCCACTATCCTGATGAAACGCAATAGCACCATAATTCGGCGCAGTCTTTTTTTCTGACTTGCCATGGGCAACAGGCATCCACGCGGCAAGCGCCAAGCCACCTGCAACCAGCAGGCACAAGGTGTAGCGAACATTTCGACGGACTTCAGTACTCATGACAGACACTTTATCGTCTGGATTGGGTATTTGAAAAGGGGGGGAAGCCTCCGTGTTCCAAATTCGCTTGTCAGGGCTGGGCGGCGCGCAGACAATTCACGCTTTTCGGGCATATCCATGAAAAACAATATAGTCGTCAGAAAAGGGCCTCGCTTCGTTGTCCGCCAATCCGGAATTCACGGGAGGGGTGTGTTCGCTCGTTTGCCGATTAACGAGGATGACACCGTCATCGAGTACAAGGGCGAGATCATCTCGGAGGACGAGATCGAGCGCCGCTACCCGGAGGATCTTGAAGGGTTGAACCACACGTTTGTATTCGGTGTTGAACACGACTACAACATCGATGGTGGTTCGCTGGGCAATGCCGCACGCTGGATCAATCACTCATGCGAACCGAACTGTGACACTTATGAGGAAAACAAACGCATTTTTATCAGGGCGGCGCGCCGAATACGCGCTGGTGAAGAACTGACTTATGACTATGCCATCGAGGCAGGTGAACCGCTTACCAAGGCACTGAAAAAACGTTGG
>CANIIN010000002.1 GCA_947467405.1 Betaproteobacteria bacterium
CGTAAAAGAGGGCGATATTCGGCTGCACTGCGCCAGCCGCTGTGCAGAAGGCTGCGAGCGTCACGAACGCAAGCAAGCGTCTGACGATGTCGGCACAGCAGGCAGCGACGATGCCGTTGCGCTGAGGCGCCGCGAACGTCATCGTACGCAGGGAATCCAGCGGATCGATTGACAGGTCTGCTTTCAGCGCCAGTCTCAATGGCCTGGCAACGTCGCCAGCAGGGCGGCAAGCCCCTCGTCCAGCGTGGTGGCTGGCTGGTCATTGAACCATTGCCGTTGACGTTGCGGGGCCATGCTCGATTCGCGAATATCGCCAGCGGCGGGCGGCTCGAAGCGCCTCTCGGCCTTGCGTCCGGCGCAGCGCTCGAGCGCATCGACCAGACCCAGCAGCGTCACCGAGCGACCCGTGCCGATGTTGCAGATGCCGTTGTGGCTGGATTTCAGCGCATGAACGTTCATGCGTGCGATGTCCTTCACGTAGACGAAGTCGCGCGTTTGTCCGCCGTCACCGAAGATGCGCAGCGGCGTACCGGAGGTGATGGCCGAGGCGAATTTGCTGATCACGCCGGCATATGACGATGACGGGTCCTGGCGCGGGCCGTAGACATTGAAGTAGCGCATGCCCAGAGAAGAAAAATTGTAGAGGTCGCGGAACAGCCTGGCGTATTGGTCGTTGATCCATTTCTCCAGGCCGTAGGGCGAGATCGGCCCGACCGGAGAGGACTCGTCCAGCGGCAGTGTCTGCGGAGAGCCGTAGACCGCGGCTGACGAGGCATACGCCGCGCGCGTCGCGCCGGCGCGACGCGCGGCGTCCATGACGTTCAGGAATCCGGTGATGTTGTGCTGACTCGAGTTGACCGGGTCGCTGACGGAAGATTGCACGGATACCTGGGCGGCCAGATGCAGGACATGGGTAATGCCCGACACAGCGGCGGCGACGGTGTCGGTATCGCGGATATCGCCTTCGACGATACGCAGGTTGGCGTGGGTCTCGGGGAGGTTGGATCGTTTGCCGGCGGAAAAGTTGTCCAGAACAGTGACGTTCGCGCCGTCGGCCAGCAAGGCCTCGGTGCTGTGCGATCCAATGAATCCGGCACCGCCGGTGACGAGGACGTGCATGATGGTTCCTTCATTGCTTCAGTTGCATTGTGACAGCGTTGCAGTAATGGCAACTATGCTAACAGTCCTCGCCGGCCGGCACCCATTCGCGCGAACGATGCACTGCGTCCTGCCAGCGCGCCATGCGGGACGCGGCCTCGCTCGATGCCATGGCGGGCTCAAAGCGCAGTCCCGGACGCCAGTGGGCGGCAATATCATCAACGCTGCTCCACAGGCCGCATGACAAACCGGCCAGAAAAGCCGCCCCCATCGCCGTGGATTCACTGTGGGCGGACAGGACCACGGGCACGCCCAGCAAGTCCGCCTGAAACTGCATCAGTGTACGGTTCGATGTCGCGCCGCCGTCGGCTCGCAGTTCGGTGAGTCGGATGCCGGCATCGTACTGCATGGCAGTGAGCAGATCTGCGGATTGAAAGGCGATGGATTCCAGCGCGGCGCGGGCGATATGGGCGCGGTTCGAGCCGCGAGTCAGGCCGACAATGGCGCCTCGCGCATAGGGATCCCAATGCGGCGCGCCGAGGCCGGCGAATGCCGGCACCAGATAGACATCTCCGGAGTCCTGCACGGTGGCGGCCAGTCGTTCCACGTCCGACGACGATTTGATGATGCCGAGGCCGTCACGGAGCCACTGCACGACTGCGCCGCCGATGAAAACGCTTCCTTCCAGCGCGAACTGCAGGCCGGGCCTGGTCAGGCCGCTGTCGGCGGCGCAAGTCGTGAGCAATCCCCGGTTCGAGGAAATGGCCTGATTTCCGGTGTTGAGGAGCATGAAACAGCCGGTGCCGTAGGTGTTTTTGGCCATGCCAGGGGCATGGCAGGCCTGGCCGAACAAGGCAGCTTGCTGGTCACCCGCCATGCCGCCGATCGGTATGGCGGCACCCAGCAGGCTTTTCACCGAGTGGCCGAAGGCGTGGGCCGAGGGATGCACCGCCGGAAGCATGGAGCGCGGAATGCCGAACAGGTCCAGCAATTCATCATCCCATTGCCGGCGGTGGATGTCGTACAGCATGGTTCGGGAGGCGTTGCTGGGGTCGGTCACGTGCAGTTTGCCGCCGCTCAGCTTCCAGGTCAGCCAGGTGTCGATGGTGCCGAAGGCGAGTTCGCCGCGCTCCGCATGCAGTCGCAGGCCCGGAATGCTGTCGAGGATCCAGGCAATCTTGGTCGCCGAAAAATACGGGTCGAGCATGAGTCCGGTGCGCTCGCGAATGAGTGGCTCGGCGCCGTTTTTCTTCAACCGGGCGCATTGATCAGCGGTGCGGCGATCCTGCCAGACGATGGCATTGTGGACCGGTTGGCCGGTGTGTCGATCCCAGACCACTACTGTCTCACGTTGATTGGCGATACCGATGGCGGCGATGTCCGCCGGGGCCATGCCAGCGGTGCGTATGGCGCGCCGGGCGCACGCAAGCTGTGTGCGCCAGATTTCGTCGGGATCGTGCTCAACCCAGCCCGGTTGCGGGAAAATCTGGCGGAATTCACGTTGCGCGACGCTGATGACGGTGCCGTCGCCGTCGAAGACAATGGCTCGCGAGCTTGTCGTGCCCTGATCGAGGGCGAGAATATATTTCATCCGCCGTCTCCTTTTGCACGGGGCCAGAACGGAACGCCGCCATCGTAGCAGGCCATCGATGTCGTAGTTGTTGCGGCTTGCCGGGATATGCCGTTGAAATGCCTATCCTTGCTGCCCGGCCAGCTGAATCGTATCAGTCGTTGATGGTGGCGACACGGCTTGTTTGCGGCGGTGGTGGGTCTGGCTTCGCAGGGGGTGATTTGGTCGATCCAGCGCAGGTCAGGGCGGGGATGGCGGCATATGCTGTGCTAAACTTTTCCATAGACAATCCACTCCAGGCTCCGCAAAGCATGCCGCTGCCGCTGCCGACTTCTCCCCGAACCCAGAAACACACCCGCAAGGTCGAATTCAACGGCTTTCTGCGTTCGGATGGTCTTTGGGACATCGAAGGCAGCATCATGGACGTCAAGCCCTACGACGTGAAATGGCATATCAAGCCACTGCCGGCCGGCGTTCCCCAGCATCAGATGAACGTGCGCCTGACGATCGATCATGAATTCAATGTCATCGCTGCCGTCGCTTCGAGTGATATCCATCCCTATAGCGGTTTCTGCAGCGCGGTGGTTCCAGACTACGGGAAACTGGTCGGGCTCAATCTGGTCAAGGGTTTTCGCAACGCGGTGCGTGAAAGATTTTCGGGCGTGAAGGGCTGTACGCACATCACGGAGTTGCTCGGATTCTTTCCGACCGCCGCTGTCCAGACATTTGCCGGCGCATCCGACGATGCGGATGAGCGTCATCAGGACGATTTTGCATTTGATCGCTGTACCGCCATGAATCGTCGTGGTGAGAGCGTCAAGGTCTTTTATCCCCAGTGGTACATTGGTGACGTCGAGCAGAATGGGGACACCGAAGCGCACTAAAGGCAGGGTTGGGGGAGACAAATCGCCGGGCAGCGATGCCGGTGGTTAGGAACCCCGGAGGCGAGGCCGGAAATCTGCATGCGTCCGGTCAAGGCGGTTCGTGCCGTGGAATGCAGTGATTACAGCGAAAGAAATTAATGAAAATCCATGAATATCAGGCGAAGGAAATCCTCCGCAAATTCGGCGTGGTGACGCCTCGCGGCGTTCCGAGCTTTTCGGTTGACGAGGCGGTCAAGGCTGCCGAGACGCTTGGCGGCAAGGTCTGGGTCGTCAAGGCGCAGATCCATGCCGGCGGTCGCGGCAAGGGGGGAGGCGTCAAAGTCGCCAAGTCGATGGATGAGGTGCGAACGTTTGCCAGCCAGATACTGGGCATGCAACTGGTGACTCATCAGACCGGTCCGCAGGGGCAAAAAGTTCGTCGCCTGCTGGTCGAGGAAGGCGCCGACATCAGCAAGGAGCTGTACGTAGGAATGGTCGTCGACCGTGGAACGCAGCGCGTCGCGCTGATGGCCAGTTCCGAGGGTGGCATGGACATCGAGGAGGTGGCCGCCCATACGCCGGAAAAGATTCACACCGTGTTCATCGATCCGGCGACCGGACTGAAGGATGCCGAGTTGGATGATGTGGCTGCCAAGATTGGCATTCCCGCGGCATCGATTCCGCAGGCCCGGGAGATCCTCAAGGCGCTGTACAAGGCATTCGAGGAAACGGACTGCAGCCTGGCGGAGATCAATCCATTGATTCTCACCGGTGACGGCCGCGTGGTGGCGCTGGATGCCAAGATCAACTTTGACGACAACGCGCTGTTCCGCCATCCCGATCTCGTGGAACTGCGCGATCTGGACGAGGAAGATCCGGCGGAAATCGAGGCATCCAAGTTCGGACTTTCCTACATCTCGCTGGACGGCAATATCGGCTGTCTCGTGAATGGGGCCGGGCTGGCCATGGCGACAATGGACGTCATCAAGTTGTATGGCGCTGAACCGGCGAATTTTCTCGATGTGGGCGGTGGTGCCGACGCAGAGAAAGTGACCGAGGCGTTCAAGATCATGCTCAGGAATCCCGGGCTGAAGGCAATCCTGGTCAACATCTTCGGCGGGATCATGAAATGCGACACCATCGCCGAGGGCGTGATCGCCGCTTCCAGGGCGGTGCAACTCAAGGTGCCGCTGGTGGTGCGCATGAAGGGAACCAACGAGGATCTCGGGAAGAAGATGCTGGCCGAGTCCGGCCTGCCAATCATTTCCGCCGACAACATGGCGGAGGCGGCCCAGAAAGTTGTTGCTGCCGTTAAAGGAGTTCACTGAAATGTCGATCCTGATCAACAAGAACACCAGGGTCATGACCCAGGGCATTACCGGCAAGACCGGCCAGTTCCATACGCGCACGTCGGCTGCCTATGCCAATGGGAAGAACTGTTATGTCGCTGGCGTGAACCCGAAGAAGGCCGGCGAAAATTTCGAGGGAATCCCGATCTACGCGTCCGTCGCGGAGGCCAAGGAGAAGACTGGCGCGAATGTCAGCGTGATCTACGTGCCGCCTCCGGGTGCGGCCGCAGCCATCGACGAAGCGGTTGATGCCGGGCTTGACCTCGTGATTTGCATTACCGAAGGTATCCCGGTGCGTGACATGATCCGTACCAGGCAGCGCATGATCGGCAAGAAGACCCTTCTGATCGGACCGAATTGTCCTGGCGTCATCACGCCCGATGAAATCAAGATCGGTATCATGCCGGGGCATATCCACAAGAAGGGCCGAATCGGCGTGGTGTCCCGATCGGGAACGCTGACCTACGAAGCGGTTGGTCAGTTGATGGAACTCGGGCTGGGCCAGTCATCGTGTGTCGGGATTGGCGGAGATCCGGTCAATGGTCTCAAGCACATCGACGTGTTGCGCATGTTCAACGACGACCCCGATACCGATGCGGTGATCATGGTTGGCGAAATCGGCGGTGGTGACGAGGAAATCGCCGCTTACTGGGTGAAGGCGAACATGAAGAAACCAGTGGTCGGATTCATCGCCGGCGTCACCGCGCCAGAGGGAAAACGCATGGGGCACGCTGGCGCAATCATATCCGGCGGCAAGGGCACGGCACAGGAGAAGCTGTCCGTGATGGAGGAGTGTGGCATCAAGGTGACACGCAATCCGGCGGAAATGGGAAAGCTCCTCAAGTCTGTCCTCGGCTAGACCTCGCGCTTCCGGCCCGGCGACGATTCAGTCATGTCGGGCCTTCCATGGCAAACCTTCAGGCAGGGGCCGGCATCTGGCGCGGCTATGCCATCTCATCGACCGTATGCAGCGGAGGGCGTGCCGGGAGGCGCCAAGTTTTGAATAAATGATTCGGACGCCGGCAACCGGCGGCAACTAAACAGGACAATTGCAATGGAAATGCTCTCTTCGCCAGATTTCTGGATAGGCATGCTGAAGATCATCTGGGTCAATCTGCTCTTGTCCGGGGACAATGCAGTGGTGATCGCGCTGGCGGCCCGGTCGCTGCCTCCGAAGCAGCAAAAGCTCGCTATTTTCTGGGGGAGCAGTGCTGCGATCATTCTTCGAATCATCCTGACCATCTTTGCCGTCACGCTGTTGACGCTGCCCTATCTGAAGATCATTGGTAGCGTGTTGCTGGTCTGGATCGGCGTTCAGTTGCTGGTTCCGGATGAGGGCGAGGAAGACGTCAAATCAAGCGCCAATCTGATGACCGCCATCCGCACCATTCTGGTCGCGGATCTGGTCATGAGTCTTGACAACGTGCTCGGCGTGGCGGCGGCGGCGGAAGGTGCGCCTCCTGAAGCCAAGATGACGCTACTGATTTTCGGTCTCGCCATCAGTATCCCGATCGTGATTTTCGGGTCAACGCTGGTCCTGAAGGTGATGGAGCGCTTCCCGGCAGTCATCACCTTTGGTGCCGCGTTGCTCGGCTGGATCTCCGGTGAGATGCTGGTCACGGATCCGTCCCTGGTTGCATGGGTTACGGAGAACGCAGATTGGCTGCATCACTGGAAGGTGTCGGCTGCAATCGGCGCTGTGCTGGTCGTAGCGATCGGGTCTTACCTTTCAAGGAAAGCGTCTCAGGCGTCGGAAGCCGGTGCCTAGAGTGTTTGATTTTCCTGACCGAAATGTCTTGGTCTGGCCATCGTTGTCGCGTCTGATTCTTCAGGGAGCGACAATTCCGCCAGAACGGAGCGTCAGGTAAATCTTTGCAGTTGATTCCCGCGTCGCCCAGTTAAGTCAGTGGACGATGTGCTGCTGCAGTGCAGCAACGACTCACTGTGACAGCTGTGCCTTGTCGCATTGCATCAACGGTTGACGAAGGTTATCTTTGACTGTAAGAATGCAGACTATGCTACTGTTTCTTAAATGACTTACCAAATTCCAAAGCGGTCCAAGGGGTATTTCCTGAGGTCGGCGTGGTGGCCTCGCGTGTTTGTCGTGGAATTTGAAAAGTTCGTGCCATCGCGGTCTATCGTTTTCGCCTCTGTGCGTGCGGATGCTGTGCCGTTATGGGGTGCTGTTTCCCAAGCTTATTAGCAGGCAATTCAACGACATTCTCTGGATGTTCGTGGAGCCATCGCGGTTCAAATGAAAAAGAACAAGAACAAGAACAGAATGCAGGGGAAGGAATGACCAAGGCGGCCTTTTGGAGGCAGGACTGGTTTCTGGGCGTTGTCGTGGCCTTTGTGCTCTTATTTGCAACGGGAACGCAGATCGTCCAGAGCCTGGAGCGAACCGCCTATGACTGGGGGGTGCGCGCCTCGTCACGCAATCCAAGCGACAAGGTCGTTGTCATCGCAATCGACGACGCATCCATTCGCAGTATCGGCAGGTGGCCCTGGTCGCGGGATGTGCATGCCAAGATGGCGGAGATTCTTGCCAGCGGCAATGCAAAGGTCGTTGGAAATCTGGTTTTCTTCAGTGAGCCGCAGGTCGACGCCGGACTGACCTACATTCAGAAGCTGGTCGAAGTCTATAACCGGGCGGCAGGCGGTGGCACTCCTGGTGGAGTGCTTGGGGAAGTCGGCGCCGTTCTTCAGGAAGCCGAACTCGCACTCAATACCGATCGACGGCTCGCCGAGAGTTATACAAAAGCCGGGAATATCCTGTTGCCCATCCTGTTCGAGATCGGTGATCCGCGGGGCAAGCCGGACAAACCATTGCCCGACTTTGTTCTCAAGAATCAGCTGACCAACATCGGTCGGAATTCTGACGAGACGCCTCTCCCGACATCTTCAGTATTGTCGCTTCCGATCGATGCCATCGGTGCTTCAGTCAGCGGAGTCGGTCATCTCAACTCCAGTATCGACGTGGACGGTGGTATCCGTGCCGAACCACTGGTTCTGCAATTCTTTGATCAGTTCTACCCGTCGCTTTCCGTGATGCTTGCGGCAAAGAGTCTGAACCTTGCTGTCACAGATATCAAAGTGCGCCTTGGAGAGGGTGTCTCGATCGGCAATCTCAAGATTGCCACGGATCCTTCATTGCAGATGAATACCTATTTCTACAAGGACCGGGATGGCAAGTCCGCGTTCAGGGTTGATTCCTTCTTCGATGTTTACTCGGGCAAGTTGAAGGCTGACGGTTTTCGCGACAAGATCGTTCTGATCGGCCCTACTGCCGCCGGGGTGGGAACCACTTCAGTGACGCCGGTTTCGCCTGCCATGGCGCCGGTACTGACCACCGCGCACGCCGTATCGTCGATTCTGCAGGAGCATTTCTTTGTTGTTCCCTCCTGGGCATTCTATGTAGAAAAGCTGGTCTTCCTGCTTGTCGCCGCATACCTCATCGCTTTGCTGCCGCGATTGAAGGCCGGTACCGGCGCAGCGATCAGCGCCGGCCTGGCTGCGGTGCTGCTGGTCGTTCACCTTGTCCTCATGACCGGGCAGGGCATGTGGCTCCAGTTGATGTCGAGCCTTGTCCTTCTGGTGATCGGGCATGTGCTGCTGGTGACCAAGCGCTTTGTGATGACCGAGGCTGGCAAAGAGAAGTCCGACGCACAGTCGGCATCCAGTTCGAAGATGCTCGGCCTGGCTTTCCAGGGCCAGGGGCAACTGGACATGGCATTCGACTATTTCCGCAAGGTGCCTATTGATGACTCGCTCATGGACAATCTTTACAACCTCGCACTTGATTTCGAGCGCAAACGCCAGTTCAACAAGGCGGAGGCGGTGTTCCGCTACATGGCTGACTTCAATCCGAAGTTCCGCGATCTGGAAAACAGGTTGCAGCGTGCCAAACAACTTTCGGAAACAGTCATGCTCGGTGGCGGCGGGGCTGGACGGACGAATGCAAGCATCATCGGCGAGGGCGGCACCGTCGAAAAGCCGATGCTCGGCCGATATCAGGTCGAGAAAGAACTCGGCAAGGGGGCGATGGGTGTTGTGTATCTCGGCAAGGACCCCAAGATAGGCCGTGTAGTGGCCATCAAGACCATGGCGCTTGCACAGGAGTTTGAGGCCGACGAATTGGTTGAGGTGAAGGAGCGATTCTTCAGAGAAGCCGAGACCGCGGGGCGACTTTCGCATCCCAATATCGTGACCATCTATGATGCCGGTGAAGAGCATGACTTGTGCTACATCGCGATGGAACTGCTCAAGGGCAAGGATCTGGCTCCGTATGTGAAGCAGGAAGCGCTCCTTCCGCCGGAGAAGGTCGTGTCGATTGTTGCGCGCGTCGCGGACGCTTTGGGATATGCGCACAAGCAGCACATCGTGCATCGCGACATCAAACCGGCCAATGTCATGTATGAACCGGAGTCCGATCAGGTCAAGGTTGCCGATTTTGGAATTGCCCGCATAACCGATTCATCGAAAACCAAGACCGGCATGGTCCTGGGCACTCCTTCGTACATGTCGCCGGAACAATTGTCGGGCAAGAAGGTCGATGGGCGTTCGGACCTGTTCTCGCTCGCGGTTACCCTGTACCAGTTGCTGTGTGGAAAGCTTCCGTTTGTGGGCGACTCCATGGCCCAGTTGATGTTTCGTATCGCCAACGAGGCCCCCCCGGATATTCGGACTGTCAATCCGGCTGTGGCGGAATCCTTGGCCCAGTTTCTGGGTCGAGCCATGGCCAAAGATGCTGATCAGCGATTTCAGACGGGCGAAGAGTTTGCGGCTGCTCTGCGGACGGCGATGGCTGGCGGCGGCGCCGCTCCGGCTGCCGACGTGGATATAGCGCTCTAGGACGGCGGGGGTCGATTGGATTTCAGCGATGCACTGGAGATAGCGAGCGCCACGGATCCCGGCATGGTTCGGTCTCATAACGAGGACTCGGTGGCTTCGGACGCCACCAAGGGGCTTGTCGTTCTTGCTGATGGCATGGGCGGCTACAACGCAGGTGAAGTCGCCAGCGGCATGGCAACCACCGTGATTACCACCGAGCTTCAACAACTCCTCGAGCGCATGCCCGCCTATTCGGTTGATGAGAAGACCGGAAAAGTTCTGGCCGAAAAGATTCTGCGTGACCAGATTGCCAAGGCCAACACGTCCATTTATCAGGCAGCGCAAAGTCAGCCTCAGTACGCCGGCATGGGGACAACGCTGGTGGTTGCGCTTTTTTACGACAATCGTCTGGCCGTAGCGCATATCGGCGATTCCCGACTCTATCGTCTTCGAGGTGAGCAGTTCAGTCAGGTGACGAAGGATCACTCGCTTTTGCAGGAGCAGATCGATAGTGGCTTGATTACGCCGGAGCAGGCGAAGCAATCCGCCAACAAGAATCTTGTTACACGCGCACTCGGAATTGATCCCGCTGTCGAGGCGGAAATACATGAGTACGATGCCTCGCTTGGAGACATCTACCTGCTTTGTTCAGATGGCCTTTGTGATATGGTGAGCGACGAAGATATCGGCATGGTTCTCCAGGCGCTGGGCGCCAATCTGACGCTGTGTGCGCATCAGTTGGTGCAGATGGCGAACGACAATGGCGGAAGAGACAACGTGTCCGTAATACTCGTTCGGGTCAGGCAGGAGTTTCCCGCTCCGCGGGGTATTGTGGCGAAGCTGAAGGGCTGGTTCAAATAGCCTCGGGCGCCACGAGCGGCGCCGGATGGAAAGAAGGATTTAGCGTAAGGAAACTGCTATGGCGAAGCTGATTCTCAGTATGGACGGTCTGGTTCTCAAGGAATTTTCCTTGAGTAAGGAGCGCACCACCATTGGTCGCAAGCCACATAACGATATCCAGATCGACAATCTCGCCGTCAGTGGCGAACATGCAGTCATTGTCACGATACTGAACGATTCCTTTCTTGAGGATCTTGGCAGCACCAATGGAACGCTCGTCAATGGGCAGTCCGTCAAGAAACATTTTCTCCAGAATAATGATGTCGTGGAGTTGGGAAAGTACAAGCTCAAGTATGTGAACGAGGCTCCGGCTGGGCAGATCAAGGCGGCGGATTTCGAAAAAACGATGGTTCTTCGGCCCGGTGCATTGCGTCCCATGGCGCCTCCGGCTCCGACACCGGTGGCTGCTCAAGCACCAGCGGTTGCAACTGCTTCAGGCCTGTCGTCAATGGGGGCGCCACCGGCAAAATCGTTTGGTGACACGATGGTCAACCAGGCCCCGATTGCGCCGGCACAGACGGCGCCAAAGCCTGCAGCGCCGGTTGTCCCTGCCGCGGCGGCCGCTCCCCTTAAGGGGGTGATTCAGTTGCTTTCGGGCGGCAATGCGCGGCGCGAACTTGAACTGACGAAACCGCTGACGACGCTTGGAAAGCCAGGCGTGCAGGTTGCCGTGATTACTCGCAGGCCACAGGGATTCTTCATCACCCATGTGGAAGGTGCCAACCATCCCGTCGTCAATGGCAAGACACTTGACAAGCAGGCGCATGCGCTTGGTGACCACGACATCATCGAGCTTGCGGGTGTCAAGATGGAATTCTTCCTGAAGTCCTGACCCGGAAAGCAAATCTGAATCCCGCGCTTTCACTGCGGGCAAATTATCCGGAGGGCGCTTGAAGCAGCACATCATCCGTATTTCGCTTGGCCTGTTGCTAGTTCTCGCATTCGTCGGGCATGCGGGCAGGTTCTATCAGGTTGGTTTCATCAATCAGGTAGACAACATCATTTACGATGCGCGTCTGCGCTTCACGATGCCCGGAACCGTGGACGATCGCATTGTCATTCTCGACATTGATGAGAAAAGTCTGGCCGTTCCGGAGCTTGGCAGGTGGCCGTGGGGGCGCGACCAGATTGCCAAACTGGTTGAAAAACTGTTCGACAAGTACGGTGTCCTGATCATCGGCTTTGACGTCGTATTCGCGGAGCCGGACAACAGTTCAGGGATCAAGGTTCTCGAGCAGCTAGCCCGGAAGGAATTTTCGGGTATTCCGCAGTTCGCCTCGCAAATCGCCCAGATGCGGCCTCAACTCGATCATGACGGCACCTTTGCCAAAGTCATGAAAGGCAGGCCGGTCGTGCTCGGCTACTATTTCAGCAGTGAAGATGACGCCAGAGAGTCTGGCGCCATTCCGGAAGCCACGCTACCTGCAGGAACATTCTCCGGTCGCAACATCGCATTCACGAGCTGGCGCGGTTTCGGCAGCAATTTGCCGGAGTTTCAGGCATCTGCCGCCAGTGCGGGGCATTTCAATCCTTTTATCGATTTTGATGGCGTGTCCAGACGGGTGCCGCTACTGGCCGAATTCAAGGGCAAGTATTACGAAGCGCTGTCCTTGGCGATGGTGCGAGCATTGCTGAATTTTCCGCCAGTTGTACCGGGATATCCACCGGATCGGTTCGTTTCAAAGGGCTATTCGGGGCTGGAGTGGCTCGAAGTAGGGCCATTGCGCATACCTGTCGACGACACGGTCAGCACATACGTTCCATACAGGGGGGGGCAGCGCAGTTTTCCTTACATATCGCTCTCTGACGTCTATTTCGACAAGGTGCCTGCGGAAAAGCTTAAAGGCAAGATTGCGCTGATCGGGACGTCCGCGCCTGGATTGCTGGATCTCAGGTCTACCCCTGTTGGTAGTACGTATCCGGGGGTGGAGATCCATGCAAATATGATTGCAGGAATGCTGGATAGGAACCTCAAGCAGAAGCCGCCCTACATACTTGGCGCAGAGGTGATGCTGCTCATCCTGTTTGGCGTCGCATTGTCGATATTGGTGCCCTTCCTTTCCCCGCTTCGTGCCACCTTGGTATCGCTGCTTGGGGTGTTGTTGCTGACAGGATTCAATCTGGGTGTATGGAGTGGTGCAGCGCTGGTCTTGCCCCTTGCTTCCGGCCTATTGATGATTGTTTCGCTTTTCACGATCAATATGGCTTACGGGTACTTCATTGAGTCGAGGTCGAAACGGCAGTTCACCGAATTGTTCGGCCAGTACGTTCCGCCCGAATTGGTCGACAAGATGGCCAAAAATCCAGAGCAATACAGCATGGAGGGAAAGAAGGAAAACCTGACGGTGCTGTTTTCTGATGTGCGCGGATTCACCACGATTTCCGAAAGCCTGGAGCCGGCGGAACTTGCTCAGTTCATCAATGGGTATCTGACTTCGATGAGTCTAGTGATCCGCAACAACAGGGGAACCCTCGACAAGTACATCGGTGACGCGATCATGGCCTTCTGGGGAGCGCCGGTCGAGGACAAGGAGCACGCGCGCCAGGCGGTTATCTCGGCCCTTATGATGCAGGAGGAACTTCAGAATCTCCAGGCGGAATTCAAGGCGCGCGGATGGCCTGATATCAAGATTGGTATCGGCGTCAATTCCGGTGATATGACCGTCGGAGACATGGGGTCGAAGGTGCGCAAGGCTTACACGGTCATGGGTGATGCGGTGAATCTAGGTTCCCGCCTTGAAGGGATAACCAAGCAATACGGCGTTGGAATTCTGGTCGGCGAGGAAACTCGAAAACTTGTCAATGATGTCGTGTTCCGGGAAGTCGACAAAGTCCGTGTAAAGGGCAAAGACGAACCCATTACCATATACGAACCAATCGGAATCGATGGCGCAGTGGACAAGTCGGTCACGGATGAAATAAGGCTTTGGAACCAGGCGCTGAAGCACTATCGATCCCAGGATTGGGATCAAGCAGAGTTGCAGTTGATCAATCTTCAGCGAATGAATCCTGGGTGTCACCTGTATCCGATATATATTGAAAAGGTTGCGGAACACCGGACCCATCCACCTGGAGCAGGTTGGGATGGGGTTACGAAGTTTGAGACGAAATAAGGTTTTGGATTCCCAGTGAAATTGCGGATTCTCGGTTGTAGTGGAGGCATCGGCGGGCGTCATCTGCGCACGACTTCGATGCTGCTCGACAATGACGTTCTGATCGACGCCGGAACAGGAGTGTCGGACCTCTCCCTGACTGAACTGTCGATGATCGATCACGTTTTCGTCACCCATTCACATCTGGATCATGTGACTTCGATTCCGTTCATGGTCGACACGGTCGGGGGCATGCGAGACAGGCCGCTGACAGTACACGCATTGCCGGCAACGATTGATGCGATGCGCAACCATCTTTTCAACTGGACGATCTGGCCGGATTTCACGCAGATTCCCACGCCGGAGAGTCCCCTGCTGAAATTTGTACCCATAGAGGTCGGGGACGTGATCGAACTTGGGGGAAGGCGCATTGTTGCCCTGCCGGCCAATCATGTCGTTCCTGCAGTGGGCTATTACGTGGACTCTGGGAAGTCCAGTCTCGTCTTTACTGGTGATACCACTACGAACGATGCGTTGTGGCGTGTGGTTAACAGGATTGCGAATTTGAAGTACATCATCATTGAGACGGCCTTCTGCAACCGCGAAAAGCAGCTTGCGGTCATCTCCAAGCATTTCTGTCCCAGCATGCTGGCGGAAGAACTGTCCAAACTTGAGCGCACGGCGGAAATATTCATTACTCATCTGAAGCCGGGGGAAATCGAACTTACCATGCAGGAAATCGAAGAGGATGCAGGTCAATATCGTCCGCGCATGCTCCAGAATAATCAGGTATTCGAGCTTTGATGATTGCTCACGAAGACATCCCTGGCCAGTACTGATATGACAAGCAAGATAAGCATAGAATCTCTGAAAAGTCTCGAGCCAATTTCTTCGCTTTCCAATGGAAGGTTGTCAGAGCTCGTCGAGCTTTGCTTCGTCGAAAGCGTCGGCAAGGGATTGGACCCATTCAGAATGCGTGGACTTTCCGGGCAGGCGGTGTATCTCCTGTCGGGCGAGCTCAGGTTGCGGTACCCCGATGGCGCGACCAGGAATATCAAGGCGGGTAGCCCCGAGAGCCGGTTTCCGATAAGCCGGTTGATTGCTGATGCGACTGCAACCGCGGTGTCGGATCTTGAGTTGCTCAGAATAGATGACGATCTTCTGGACATCATGGTGACGTGGGACCAACTCGCTGGTACCGATGTTGACGCGGGAGCCGAGGCGGCAGTCCAGGAGCCGGACTCCTCGCTGGCGAACTGGTCGATCTTGTCCGGCATGTTCAGTGTCAGTAACCTCAAGTACGGTGCCTTCGCGCAGTTGCCGTCTGCAAACATCGAGGAACTCCTCAAGTGCTTTAAGCGCATCGAGGCGCGCGCCGGCGACGTGATCATCAGGGAAGGTGCTGAAGGCGATTTCTATTATGTGCTTGAGTCTGGAAAGTGCAGAGTTGAAAGAATGATTGGTGGCGTCAGCATGCTATTGGCTGAGTTGAAAGGTGGCGATGCCTTTGGAGAGGAGGCTTTGGTTTCCGAGGCAAAGCGCAATGCAACGGTAACGATGAAATCAGATGGGGTATTGCTGAGGCTCGCCAAGAATGATTTTGAGGCCCTGCTCAAGGAGCCGCTGCTGCATCGTATTTCCATGGAGGATGCGCGTCAGAAGATTGTCAATGGCGCGCAATGGCTGGATGTTCGATATCCGTCGGAATATCAATACGATAAATTGCCCGGGGCCATGAACATTCCCCTTGCGGAGATACGCAACGCGTTTGGGGTGCTCGATACCGATCGGGAGTACATACTGTATTGCCAGAGTGAAAGGCGCAGTGCCGCTGCGGCTTTTCTTTTGGCTCAAAGAGGATACAGGTCGTATGTTCTTGAGGGCGGCTTGTGGCTGAACGGTCGACGATCCTGAATAGCTGAGATACCAATGCACCAAGAGTGGAGTGCGTTGAAGCGAAGATCGCGTCTGGTAGCGTCAAGGGGTGTCGCGATCCCTGCTTGTAATCGCCAATTTTGAAGGATTTTAGCCATGAGTGCAGTTCTGAATACTTCGTCCCAAGCTTCCGGGGATGTCAATACTAAGCTAGCGTTCCAGAAGAGTCTGCAGACGGTTACAAACCGCATTCACGCTACGAATAATATTGACGAGATCATGCTTGAAGTCAGTGCGGATATCTGCACACTCTTCAATGCTGATCGATTGACTATCTATACGGTGGGTGAAGACAAGCAAACCATTGTCTCCAAGGTCAAGACGGGCCTCAATTCATTCAAAGATCTGAAGTTGCCGATCGCCGAACATTCGATCGCGGGATTTGTCGCATTTTCGAAGAAAATGTTGAATATCAAGGATGTGTACGATGAAGCCGAGATCAAGTCACACAATCCTAACCTGCGATTCTTGCAGGAGGTAGACAAGAGGACGGGCTACAGAACGAAGCAGATGCTGGTGGCTCCAGTACTGGAGCCGGGCACGAATGAATTGATTGGCGTTGTGAACCTGATCAACAACAAGGCAGGCACGTCATTCGGCCCCATGTACGAAGAGGGGGTTCAGGAACTTTGCCAGACTCTTGCCATTGCGTTCAAGCAGCGCCAGAAGCCGCAAGTCCTAAAGACAAAGTACGACTTCCTCGTTTCAGAGGCGGTTATTTCTGCCGCAGAATTCGAACTCGCCGCGCGATCGGCGAGGAAGAAGGCTGTGGATGTCGAGCAGGTCCTGATAGAGGAATTCCAGGTCAAGCCACAAGCCATTGGTGCAGCCCTATCCAAGTTCTTTGGCGTCCCGTACGAACCGCATAAGCCGGAACGCATAAAGCCGTTGGATCTACTCAAGAATCTCAAGCGTGAATATGTGGAATCGCAGCAGTGGGTGCCGATTGAGGATAGTCGCGAAGGGTTGGTGATACTGTCCCTCGATCCTGAGCGCGTGAAAAGTTCGCGCATCGTGAATAACGTCTTTCCGAAACTCAAGCCCGTTTTTCGAGTCACGACGCAAAAGGAGTTTCGAGAGACTCTCAATCTATTCTATGGCCAGGAAACGCTGGATACCGGGGATATCGGTGATCTTCTTGAGGGGCTTGATGAAGGGGAGGTCGAAGAGGCAGGGGCCGGTGGCGACGATGTCTCCCAGGCGGCGGACAATGAATTGGTCAAGTTGGTCAACAAGATCATCATTGATGCCTACAATCAAGGTGCATCAGACATACATATCGAACCCTATCCGGGCAAGGCAAAGACCGAGATTCGTTTTCGAAAAGACGGTTCTCTTCAGCCCTACATCGAAGTGCCGGCATCGTACAGAAATGCCATAGTTGCGCGCCTCAAGATCATGTGCGATCTTGATATTTCCGAGAAACGACGGCCGCAGGACGGAAAGATCAAGTTTAAGAAATTCGGGCCGCTGGATATTGAACTGCGGGTTGCGACCATACCCTCCGCTGGTGGGGTGGAGGATGTAGTCATGCGGATTCTTGCGGCGGGCGAACCCATCCCGCTAGACAAGCTTGGCCTTTCACCCTCGAATCTGCCGAAACTCAAGGAGGCTGTCAGTAAGCCCTATGGACTGTTCTTCGTGTGTGGCCCAACTGGTTCCGGCAAGACGACGACCCTTCACTCGGTACTGGGGTTTCTGAACACACCCGACACAAAGATATGGACTGCTGAAGATCCGGTCGAAATTACGCAGAAGGGTCTCAGGCAGGTACAGGTCAACAAGAAGGCCGGCCTGGATTTTGCCTCTGTGATGAAGGCGTTTCTGCGAGCAGATCCGGACATCATCATGGTCGGCGAAATGCGCGACAAGGAGACCACCGGAACGGGTATTGAAGCATCGCTTACGGGTCACCTTGTCTTTGCGACCTTGCACACGAATAGTGCGACGGAGTCGATTATTCGTCTGCTTGATATGGGCATGGATCCATTCAATTTCGCAGATGCCTTGCTGGGTATTCTCGCGCAGCGTCTGGCCAAGCGTTTGTGTGGCAAGTGCAAGCAGGCCTACAACCCCGGTCCTGACGAAATCAAGCAGATTCTCCAAGAGTATTGTGCTGAACTGCTCAATACCAGTCCATTCAAGAAGGATGCCAAGTCATCGTTTGAGAATGTCTATCGTGACCTCGTGAAAAGTTATGCCAATGAAAAGGGGCAATTCACCCTATTCAGAAAGGTTGGTTGCGATACATGTGGTGGTACCGGGTACAAGGGACGCGCAGGCCTTCACGAATTGCTAATCGCGTCGGACCCGATCAAGAAGCTCATTCAAGAACATGCTCGCGTCGCGGAAATTCTCGCTGTCTGCCTGGAAGAGGGTATGAGAACCCTCAAGATGGATGGGATCGAGAAGGTTCTACAGGGAATTACCGACATGCCGCAGGTCAGGGCAGTCTGTATAAAGTAGATCCGGTTCTGTGAGGACGAACGCTGCGGGACCGATAGTGAAGGGTTCTGAACTGTGCAGAGCATAGATGATCTTTTTCAGAGGCTTGAGCAGCTTAATGAAATAGGCGCTGCCCTCTCACAGGTCAAGAACCTGGATCTCCTTCTGGAGAAAATACTTCTCGCTGCGCAGACCATCACCAGGGCGGATGGGGGAACCTTGTACCTGCTTGAGGACGGTTCCAGACTGAAGTTTGCCATCATGCGCAATGAATCCCTTGGGATAGCAATGGGCGGTACGACCGGAAACCCTATCCCTTTCTATCCAGTGCAGCTCTATGGAAAGGACGGTGCACCGAATAATCAGATGGTTGCTGCCCGTGCGGCATTGACTGCAACAACCGTCAATATCGCGGATGCCTATTCGGAAGAGGGATTCGATTTCTCAGGGACGAGAAATTTTGACAAGAAAACGGGCTACAGGTCGCGATCATTCCTGACGGTGCCGATGTCAAATCATGAGGGGCAGTTGATAGGTGTTCTGCAGTTAATCAATTGTCGGAGTGTCAGCTCCAAGGAAATTGTCGCCTTTTCATATGCTGATCAGCGTCTGGCGGAGTCTCTTGCATCGCAGGCGGCCATTGCCCTGACCAACAGGCAGTTGATCAGTCAGTTAGAGGCGCTCTTCGAGTCGTTCATTGAACTCATCAATTCGGCCATCGATGAAAAGTCTCCTTACACCGGCGGCCATTGTCAGCGAGTGCCGGAGCTCACGATGATGCTTGCTGAGGCCGTGAACGGCGTCACGAAAGGGCCTCTGGCAGGATTTGTCATGGACGAAGTGGATCGCTATGCGCTAAAGATCGCAGGGCTTCTCCATGACTGCGGGAAGGTCACGACTCCTGTTCATGTCGTGGATAAGGCGACTAAATTGGAGACCATTTTTGACCGAGTCCATCTGGTGGATACCCGCTTTGAGGTCATCAAGCGTGATGCGGAAATCGAAGCGCTGCGAAAGCAGCTTGGTCTGGCGCGGCACGCGGATCTTGACCAGGTGTCACGGAAAGAAGCGTCGTACGAGATCGATCGGCAATTGCGCGAGCGCATTCGCCAGATCGATGAGGATCGAGAGTTTATTCGTCGCAGCAACATGGGGGGCGAGTTCATGGCTGCCGATCTGCAGGAGCGGATCCGGCGTATTGGCTCGTACTATAGATGGATTGATGTTTCCGGCAGCACAGCGGACTTCCTGACTGAAGACGAGGTGGAAAACCTCACCATTCAGCGAGGTACGCTCACCGTCAAGGAGCGCGAGATCATCAATCATCACATTGTCGCGACGATAAAGATGCTCGAGGCGTTACCGTGGCCGCGACACCTTCGAGACGTTCCGGAATACGCAGGTGGGCATCATGAGAGGATGGATGGCAAGGGCTATCCACGAGGCCTGACTCGCGATCAAATGTCGATTCAGGCTCGGGTCATGGGCATCGCAGATATTTTTGAGGCATTGACTGCGAAGGATCGTCCATACAAGCGTGGAAAGACGCTGTCTGAATCGCTAAGAATTTTGGGAAATTTCAAGCAGGGCGGACATATTGACCCTGATCTTTTTGATATCTTCATCCGGCAGAAGGTTTACCTGCGCTACGCTGAGCAGTTTCTGGATCCGGAGCAGATTGACAACGTGGATGAGGGAGGGATTCCTGGCTACGTCCCATAGCTGGCCAAAGCGAAATGGCAGTTAGCTTGGGCCCCGCGTCAAGTAAACAATAAGCCCCTCAGTCGCAGTTTCAGTGAATTTTTCGTCGTATCCCATTTCCTTCAATTCCCACTTGAAGGTATTCCCGAGTTTTGCCTTCTTGAACATACCCAGCCTGTGCTCGGAATTGAATTGGTGCGCCCGATTAAAGACATCTTCAAGGATCGTCGTCAACCGCTTCTGGGAAATCATTTGTTCCGGATTGTTGGCAATGGCAGGCGGATATCGCTTCGCGATATCCTGTGCCAAACTCTTGGCAAATTCGTCCACCTTGCTATTGCCAAAGAACTTAAAAAACATGCGCTCCCCCGGAGGCTCGATCCTGATAATAAGCATGAATGGTCATGCTTTAATTACTTTTCAAGTATAGCATTCTCTTTATTCTGAAGCCTTCAGTACCGACCACCATGCGTGACCAATTGCCTCCGGGGAGTACTGCTTCCGGATGATCGATTGTCCGATGTCAATCCGTTTTTTAAGTTGCCGAGGGTGTTTCAGTGCCCAATTCAGATTCTCGATGACATCGTCACCAATCGAGGCCGCATGCCGGAATTCCCAATAGCTTGGAATCCCGCTCGCAACGACATACCGGCCAGCCCAGATGGCGTCAATCAATCGATTTGCACTTGCGCCGGTTCTTGATGGGTCGCGGGAGTCTCCAGGCAGCAAGACCAAATCTGTTTTAAGGAGGGCCGATTGCAGGCATTCTCGAGTCCAGGTGGAAAATGTGACCCGGAAATCCGGAGTTCCGATCTCATTTATCTTATTCGCGGCTTGAAGAATCTCCGAAAAAGGGGCACTTACAAGATTCAGGGCAATTGGATGTTGCCTTGATAGGCTGGAGAGCGCAGGGAGCAATTTATGAAGCGATTCAAAGCTGCGGAGCGGGCCTCCATACCAGAGGAGATTCACAGGGTTTACGGAGCGCTGGAACCGACGTCTGAACACATCAAGTAAGCGGCGGGTTGGCGCAGGCAGGTGTGCATTGCCCCAGCGCGTTTCCGCCGGATCGCCAATTACTTCTGCTCGGACGCTGGTATTTTCCTGAATCAGATCTGCAGTGACTGCAGAGTTGGCAACCACCGCCGTAGCCTTCGATATCATTCGCCGCAAATGCTCGGAAGCCGAGCCAAGAAAGTAGTTGTCGCAGACATCCACGATCACTCTAGTTCCATTGGCGAGAAGGGTATCGAGTAGCTCTTCGTGGAGATCGAAATGCAATTGCGAGTCGGCCGTGCCAAGAATTTTTGAGAAAACGGCAGTTCTTGGGGCGAGGCGACTTGCAAATTGAACGTCGTTTGTCGATTGTAATGATGTCGCGGCTTGATTGAGTCCAATTGCGGCAAGAAAAACTGCCGGAGACGCAACGCGCATTCGTTGGCTGGCAATGACGCTGTCTGTCAACGTGCGAGGATCGCCAATGTCGCCGCCGTCATCAGATTCAACTATCCAAAGTACATCGGGAATCATGAATGTATTGAGTGCGGTTGCTGTATTAGTGAACGAAGCGATAGCGCATTATTTCCTGCGATCCGATTGAATTGCTGGTCAATGTACGTTCCACGCGGCAGTATATGGCAGCATCTGCTGCAATATCATGTCCAACAAAGTCGAGGTTGCTTAGCAATGATAAACGTATACATCGGATTCGATCCTCGTGAGGCCGTTGCCTATAACGTATTGGCATCAAGTATCCAGGCTCGGAGCTCAGAGCCTGTTTCAATCTGCCCTCTGATGCTCACCCAATTGCGTATGTTCATGACGCGACCACGGCACCAGCTGCAGTCGACCGATTTCTCCTTCTCTCGTTTCCTTGTTCCTTTTTTATCCGGATTTAAGGGTTATTCCATTTTTCTAGATTGTGACATGCTGGTCTTGGACGATATTTCGCGACTTTGGGCGTTGCGCGACGAGCAATATGCCGTACAAGTCGTCAAACATGATCATCGTCCTGTCGAAACTGTAAAGTTTCTGGGTGAGCCGCAAAGTCGCTACGAGAAGAAGAACTGGTCAAGCGTCATGATATTCAATAATGCGAAGTGCGGGATGCTGTCGCCCGAATACGTTAATAGTGCAACCGGACTGGATCTGCATCAATTCAAGTGGCTCAAAGATGATTCGCTGATCGGTGCGTTGCCGAATCGCTGGAATCATCTTGTCGGCTATGATCCAAAAACTGCTGATGTATCCCTTGCCCATTACACCCTCGGGGGCCCGTATTTCCCGGAGTATGCGAATTGCGAGTATTCAGATCACTGGCGAACTGAATTGGACGCAGCATGCTTTGCGGGATTGAATCCATACTTCAGGTAGTTCGATCATATTCTTTAAAGTGAACTTAAATTGCCGGAAATATTCTCCAAGGAATTCGAGGTGGATGCCGGACGTGTGAGTGGGAAGTCTGCGTCGGACGTCATTGTTCAAAGCGCGAGAGAAACCGTCGCGACGGATCCGGAGTCGGCATTAAAGTCCTTGGAAGAGTTTCTTCTTCGCGAGCCGAATTCCTTGGAGGCAATGCGTATTGCGGCAGACGCGTTGATGCGGCTGGCACGACATGATGAGGCGGTTGATTTCCTGAATCTCGCACTTCATTATCACCCTGGCGATGCCTCGGCAATCAGGGACAAAATTCGTGCGTTGATGGCTGGTGGTGAGGTATCAAAAGCCTACAGATTTCTGCTGGAACAGTTTTCCGTGGATCCGAATGCGGCCGATATCGGCTTGTTGCTGGCCAAACTGCAATACGACGCATGGGACTACAGCGCTGCGCGCGATACGCTCGCTAAACTCATTGAGTCCGCGCCATTGCAATGTGATGCACTCAACTTTCTGGGGTTAATACTGGCAAGAGAGTTTGGAGAGTTGGATCGAGGTCAGCAACTGATTGCCAAGGCACTTGAAGTTCGGCCGGGTGATCTGTCTGCACTTAGTAACATGGGATGGGTTCTTGCGGAGCAGGGACGGCTCGAAGATGCCATGGCCTTCTTTGATCATGTTCTGGCAGCCACTCCGAAGGACGGTGAAACTCGATTGATGCGTGCGTTGGCCAATTTGAAAAATGATCGATATTCCCAAGGGTGGCCGGATTTTGAAGCTAGGTTTCAAAGTGCGGCATACCGCAGGCGCAAGTCAACAATACCCCGGTTGCCTCTCGTTGAGTCTGTGTTGGGCAGGTGCGTACTGGTCACCGCCGAGCAAGGACTTGGCGATCAAATCATGTTTGCGTCCTGTCTTGAGGATCTGCGGCGGGAAGTAGGTGGCTGTGTGATCGAGTGCGATAGCCGCTTGGTTTCAATTTTCCGTCGTTCATTTCCTGGCTTCGAGGTGATGTCTGACTCGATCTCAGCGGAAACAAGAGAGCGTATTCTGGAGCGGCACCAGGTTAGCCATGAAATCGCAATGGGAAGCCTCCCGGGGAGATACAGGCTTTCTAGAGCCAACTTCCCGGCACATGCAGGATTCCTAAAGGCTGATCCAGGGAGGATTGTCCGCTGGCGGCAGCAATTGGAGAAACTTGGCCCAGGACCCAAGATTGGCATTTCCTGGAAAGGGGGAGCGGCATCGACCCGCCGGCAATTGCGTTCAGTTTCGGCGGCGGTGTTGTCCTCAGCAATTCCGGCTGGGGCAAGCTTGATCAGCTTGCAGTATGGCGCGGGCCTGGATGAGGTTAATTGCGCTGCTGTTGAGGCAGGGAGGGACATCATTCACTGGCCGGAGAGCATCGAAAACTATGAGGACACTGCCGCCTTGATTATGGGCGTCGATCTAGTCATCAGCGTGTGCACGGCTGTCGTGCACCTTGCTGGGGCGCTCGGTAAGGAGGTTTGGGTGTTGACCCCGGCTATTCCCGAGTGGCGCTATCAGGCTTCTGGCAATGAGATGCCCTGGTATCCCTCGGTGAAGTTGTTTCGCCAAGC
>CANIIN010000003.1 GCA_947467405.1 Betaproteobacteria bacterium
CGTGCTGTCTGGAACTTGCCGCGCAGAACCCTGCAAGCGGGGCGAAAAGCAAACGGCAATCCCCGCATGACCACAATGCGCAAAGGCCCAAAGCATGCATGGACAATGGCAATGTGTGCGCATTCGAACCGTCATGCTGCGCTGCAATAGCGTAAAATCGTTGCTTGCTGCGGCGGCCCATCCGGCATGCGATCACACTGGTTCGGCCACCTCTGTCTCTCATTGACTCGCTCACAGGTTGTTGAAAAAGGGGGGGTACGATCCCCCTTGACCCCCTAAATCAGGGGCTGATGAAAAACGCTTCCCTCTGAAGCGATATCAATTTTCGATATGCAAGTCATGTCGGGAATCGTTTTTCAACAGCCTGCTAACTCTTCTGGCCGTCACCCATCCATGCGCCTGCGCGAAATCCCCTACAACTACACCTCGTTCTCGGACCGTGAAATCGTCATCCGGTTGCTGGGTACGCAGGCCTGGGATGTGCTGCTGGAACTGCGCGACGAACGCCGCACCGGCCGCTCGGCGCGCATGCTCTACGAAGTGCTGGGCGATATCTGGGTGGTTACACGCAACCCCTACCTGCAGGACGACCTGCTCGACAATCCCAAGCGCCGCGCCGCCCTGATCACAGCGCTGCACCACCGCCTGTCCGAAATCGACAAGCGTCGCGGCAGCCCAGACGACGATGTGACCGGTGGCGAAAACCATTTGGACAGCGCGGACCGCGACAGCAAGGTGCGCTTTCTGCTCGAACGCGCCCGCCAGGCCATTGCCGCGTTCGAACGCAGCTTCGTCGACGACGCCGGTCTGCGCGCCAAAGTCATGCGCCGGTTGTCGCGCAATACGCGTCGCGACAACATCCAGTTCGACGGCTTGGCGCGTGTCTCGCATGTCACGGACGCCACCGACTGGCGCGTTGAGTACCCCTTTGTGGTGGTCAATCCGGACACCGAAGCGGAGACCACCCAGCTCGTCAGGAATTGCATAGAGTTAGGACTGACTATCATCCCGCGAGGCGGTGGTACTGGTTATACGGGCGGTGCGGTACCCCTGTCTCGACTGTCAGCAGTGATCAACACCGAGAAGCTCGACTTCCTGTCCGAAGTCGAAATGGTGCCATTGCCCGGGCTCGCCGAACCCGTGCCGACCATCCGCTGCGGTGCCGGCGCCGTGACGCGCCGCGTCATGGACGCGGCCGAGCGCGCCGGCTTTGTGTTTGCCGTGGATCCGACCTCGGCCGACGCCTCGTGCATCGGCGGCAACATCGCCATGAATGCCGGCGGCAAGAAGGCCGTGCTGTGGGGCACGGCGGTCGACAATCTCGCGTCCTGGCGCATGGTCGATCCGACCGGCCACTTCCTGGAAGTCACGCGTCTCAACCACAACCTTGGCAAGATCCACGAAGTCGATGTGGCGCGCTTTTCCATCCAGCGTTATCGACGCGATGGCGTCACGCCCTACGGCGAGGCGGAAGTCCTGGCCATCCCGGGGGCGACATTCCGCAAGGCCGGCCTCGGCAAGGACGTCACCGACAAGTTCCTGGGCGGCCTGCCCGGCATCCAGAAAGAAGGCTGCGACGGGCTGATCACCTCGGCACGCTTCATCGTGCACAAGATGCCCAAGGCCATCCGCACGGTCTGCCTGGAGTTCTTCGGCCAGGTTCGAGATTCGGTGCCGGCCATCGTCGAAATCAAGAATTTCCTCGACGCTGCACCGGGCGCCACGCTGGCCGGCCTGGAGCATCTCGACGAGCGTTACCTGAAGGCAGTCGGCTACGCCACCAAGGCGCGCCGCGCGGGTCGGCCGAAAATGGTGCTGTTCGGCGACATCGTCGGCGCCAATGACGATGACGTGGCGCGCGCCGCCTCCGAAGTGGTGCGCATCGCCAACGTGCGCGGCGGCGAAGGATTCATCGCCGTGTCCGCCGAAGCACGCAAGACCTTCTGGCTGGATCGCTCGCGCACGGCGGCCATCGCGCGCCACACCAACGCGTTCAAGGTGAACGAGGACGTGGTGATTCCGCTCGACCGCCTGGGTGGATACTCGGACGGCATCGAGCGCATCAACATCGAGCTGTCCATCATCAACAAGCTCGCACTCATCGATGCACTGGACGAGTTCTTCGCCGGCCAGCTGCCGCTGGTGCAGTTCGAGGAAAAAGTTGCCGCCACGGAGCTGCTCGGCGACCGTGTGGAACAGGCCCGCACCCTGTTGCGTGAAACACGCGCGCGCTGGCAGTACCTGCTGGACAATCTTGACGCCCGTCCCGCCGAACTCGGCGAGAAGATCCCCGCGCTGGCAGGTCTCGCTGCGGCCGTGCAACAGGCCACGGTGTTCTCCCTGCTGCAGGTCCACACCGTGCGCGTGTCCTGGAAGGAAGAAGTGCGCGCACAGCTCGAGCGCATTTTCGACGGCGTGGCGTTCCGCAAGGTGCTGGAGGGCGCGGAGGCCGTGCACAAGAGCGTGCTGCGCGGCCGCGTGTTCGTGGCCCTGCACATGCACGCCGGCGACGGCAACGTGCACACCAACATTCCGGTCAACTCCGACAATTACGAGATGCTGCAGGCGGCCAACACCGCGGTGGCGCGCATCATGCGCCTGGCCAAGTCGCTGGGCGGGGTGATTTCCGGCGAACACGGCATCGGCATCACCAAGCTGGAGTTCCTCGAGGAACACGAGATCGCGGCGTTCCGCGATTACAAGCAGCGCGTCGATCCCGAGGGCCGCTTCAATCTCGGCAAGCTGATGGCCGGCGGCGACCTGGAAAACGCCTACACGCCCTCGTTCAACCTGCTGGGCGCCGAATCGCTGATCCTCGAGCACTCCGACATCGGCGGCATTTCCAGTTCGATCAAGGACTGTCTGCGCTGCGGCAAGTGCAAGCCGGTGTGCTCGACCCACGTGCCGCGCGCCAACCTGCTGTATTCGCCGCGCAACAAGATTCTCGCCACCGGCCTGCTCATCGAAGCCTTCCTGTACGAAGAGCAGACCCGGCGCGGCATCTCCATCAAGCACTTCGACGAGTTCGGCGACGTGGCCGATCACTGCACGATCTGCCACAAGTGCCTGAATCCCTGCCCGGTGGACATCGATTTCGGCGACGTGTCGATTGCCATGCGCAATTTCCTGCGTCAGCACGGCAAGAAGAAATTCAATCCCGGCACCGCGACCGCCATGGCCTTTCTCACCGCCAAGGACCCGGCCACCATCAAGATGGCGCGCGTGCTCATGGTGGATATCGGCTACAAGCTGCAGCGCTTCGGCTACCGGGTGGCCAAGGCGCTCGGCCTGATCCAGAGCCAGACCAAGGCGCCGCCCGCGACGGTCGGCAAACCGGCCCTGAAGGCGCAGGTGATCCACTTCATCAACAAGCCCATGCCGGGCGGCCTGCCGAAGAAGACCTCGCGCGCGCTGCTGGACATCGAGGATCGCAATTTCGTGCCGGTGATCCGCGACCCGAAGAAGGTCACGGAGGAATCCGACGCCGTGTTCTATTTTCCGGGCTGCGGCTCGGAGCGGCTGTTCGGGCAGGTGGGCCTGGCCACGCAGGCCATGCTGTACGAAGTCGGCGCGGTGACGGTGCTGCCGCCAGGCTACCTGTGCTGCGGCTATCCGCAGACCGCAGCCGGCGAACACGATCAGGGCCAGGCCATCATCACCGACAATCGCGTGCTGTTCCACCGCGTGGCGAACACCTTGAACTACCTCGACATCAAGACGGTCATCGTGTCGTGCGGAACATGCCTCGATCAACTGGAGAAGTACGAGTTCAGCAAGATCTTCCCGGGCTGCCGCCTGCTCGACATTCACGAGTACCTGGCGGAGAAGGGTGTGCACCTGGAGGGCATTACCGGCACGCGCTACATGTATCACGACCCCTGCCACTCGCCGATCAAGACTGCGCAACCGATGAAGATCGTCAACCAGATCATGGGCGGCGGTGTGGAACTGAACGACCGTTGCTGCGGCGAATCGGGCACCCTGGCTGTCACGCGACCGGATGTGTCCACGCAAGTGCGCTTCCGCAAACAGGAAGAAATGCTCAAGGGCACCGCCAAGCTGCGCGCCGACGGCTTCGACGGCGACGTAAAAATTCTCACCTCCTGCCCGTCCTGCCTGCAGGGACTGTCGCGTTATGACGACGATGCCGGCACCAGCGCCGATTACATCGTGGTCGAAGTCGCCAAGCATCTGCTCGGAGCCAACTGGATGGCCGATTACGTGGCCAAGGCCAACCGCGGCGGCATCGAACGCGTGCTGCTCTAGAACGCGGCCAAGGATGGCCACCTGAACCGCGCCCTGTATGCGCTGGCGATCGGCAACTTTGCCGTCGCGACGGCGGCCTTTACCGTGCTGGGCCTGCTCAAGCCCATTGCCGACAACCTGGGCATATCCATTGCAGCCGCCGGGCAACTGATGACGGTCTATTCGATTGCCTACGCGGTCGGCTCGCCCTTCCTGGTGGTGTTCAGCGGCCGGCTGATGCGGCGCAACGTCGTGCTGCTGGGGCTGGCGCTGATGCTGGCGGGTGTCGTCGCCTCGGCCGTCGCGCCCAGTACCATCGTGCTCTACCTCACCCGCATCATCGTCGCCTTCGGCGCCGCGCTGTACACACCCACGGCCGCGCTGGTCGCGCTGACCATCAGTCCACCCGACCAGCGCATGCGCGGCCTGTCGCTGGTGCTCAGCGGGCTGACCGTGGCGCAGATCATCGGCATTCCCATCGGCACCTACATCGGCGGCGAGTTCGGCTGGCGCTGGGGCATGCTGGTCGCCGCGCCCACCGCCGCCATCGCCATCGTGATGATCGCGCGACTGGTGCCGCGCGACATCCCCTTCCACCCGCCGACCTTTGCCACCTTCGGCGAGGCGCTGCGCGACTGGCGACTTGGGCTGGTGATTGCCGTCATGGTAGTCATGGGCAGCGGACAGTTCATGGTCACCACCTACATTGCGCCGGTGATTGCCGAGAAAACCGGAGCGGGATCGGAAGTCATCTCCATCATGTTCATCATCTTCGGCATCGCGGCGATGACCGGCACCATCATCGGCGGCCGCATGGGAGACCGTCTGGGGCCAGCCCGGACGCTGGTGCTGGTGCTGTCCATGACGACCATCACCGCCATGCTGTTCCCGCTGATCGGAACCTCTGTCGTCGTCGCGGGCCTGGTCACGGCGCTATGGGCCTTCAGCACCTTTGCCACCATGCCCGTGCAACAGGCGCGAGTCGCTCTGACCGCCTCGCCAGCCAGCAGCAGCGTGGCGCTGTCGCTCAACGCCACGGCCATCTACATTGCGACCGCCGTCGGCGCCTCGGCCGGCGGGGCGGTCATTGCAGTCAGCGGAACGGCCAGCGTGCCGTGGGCGGCACTGCCGATACTGCTCGGCGCCATCGTGCTGGTGTTGTTCTCGGAGCGTGTCCTGCGCAAGTCGCGCGTGCGCTGAAGCCGCCGGCTCCCGCGCCGTTGCGAAAACGGCGGCAAGTCGTTCTGTTATGCTTTTTGCACGTCATGGGTCCGGTTCGGGACGAAGTCCTGATGCCACGTGCAGGCCGGATCCGCGCCAACAACGAGAACAAGTACCGGTTTCAGGCCGGAGGAGGGCTTTGGCCGTGACAAAATTGACGGCGGGTCAGTGTGAACTGTGCGACTCTGCAGGTGGAGATGTGCTCTGGCAGGACGACTGCTGCCGCGTCATTGCGGTGGCGGATTCGGGTTTTCCAGGATTCTGCCGCGTCATCCTCCAATCACATGTTGCCGAAATGACCGATCTTCTGCCCGACATCCGCGACCGTCTCCTGAAAACCGTCTTGGCGACGGAGTCGGCGTTGCGCGAAATCATGAGCCCGCACAAGATCAACCTCGCCTGTCTCGGCAACATAATTCCTCACCTTCACTGGCATGTGATCCCGCGCTTTCGCGACGACAGCCACTTCCCCGATTCGGTCTGGGCAACGGCACGACGCGTTTCAACCAAGCGGCCTGAACCGGATCGCGATCGCCTGGTTGCCCACCTGCGCCACGTACTGGGGTAGGAAGCGCTCATGTCCAATTTCGATCTTCCCCTCATCACCGCCGACGCCCGGCCGGACTTCACCGACGCCAGAAGTTGCCAGGACTGGCTGCAGGCGCTGCCGCTGATCAACGTCGCACCGACACACGGTCGCCTGCTCGGTGAACTGGAAGAACTGAACTGTTTCGAAATGCCGGCCAGCGAACGCCTGAAGATTCTCGAGTTGATGCTCGAGCCGATCCGCTTCGTGCAGAACGAGCACGCGCGAAAATTCGCGAATCGCACCGTTCCCCTGGCCAAGCCGGAGCGCGAGATCCTGAGCAACATCATTGCGCTGTGGACGGCGCTCGGCCACGGCTATCTGCGCTGCATGCAGGCGCTGACCGGCGTGGAGCATGCGCTCCTGGCCGGTTCCGGGCAACTGGCGCTGGTGGCCCAGCGCGCCTTGTGGTGCACCATGCAGAAAATGGGCGAACGCTACAAGTGCTATCAGCAACCGGCGCCGAACGAGTGGGAATTGCTGCACCACATCTATGCCGTGGCCGAGGAGCGCAGCATCGTCGACGTTCAGGTCGATCATCCCATCCACAAGGACAAGCGCAAGGCCACCTGCATGGAAACCTACCTGCAGGCCCTGCTCATCGACATCGCCAACCCCAACGAACAGACATCACGCCAGTTGGCCATCACGGCGCGCTGGCTGGACCGTTTCGCCTTCAAGGCCCGCGTGCTGCCGATCCAGGCGCCGCCAAACGACAAACCTGACGACAAATCGATGCGGCCGATTTGCGTACGGCTGGACGGCGGCACCGGTCCGTCTCGCGCTGAAGCCGCCCTGCCACCCGACACGCAGACGCTGCGGCAGATCGATGTCACGGAACTCGGGCGCAGCCTGCGCAAGCGCCTGTCGGCGCTCAAGGAAGGCGAGCAGCCCGCCAACCTCGGCCTGGGCGACGATGTGCCAGTCCAATTCGCCGAAAACTTTCTGACGCTGCTGCACCGCCTGTGGTGCGAAGACCGTGCGCCGCGCACACCGGCCAGGAAAAGTGCGTCCGCGAACGCATTACTCGCCACCGGCATGGGCGCGGTCCACTTTTTCCTGTCCGGCCTGCCCTTCAAGCAACCGGGCGAGGCCAAGGAGCTGACCAAGGCGCAGCACGAAGAGATCGCCACGTTCGGTCGTATCGCCACGCGACAGGATGACGAATACGCCAGGCTGCAGGGCTTCAAGCTGGAGTCATGGCGCATCCTGGACGAGAGCATCGCCGGCTTTCGCCTGCAGCGCGACGACGGGGCGGGCCGTTTCATGCACGGCCAACTCGTGGCCATCTGCCCGGCCGATTCGAAGCACTTCATACTCAGCGCGGTGCGCTGGCTGGCAGCCGATGGAGACTTCAATCCGGAAATCGGCGTACGGGCGATTCCCGGCATCCCGCAGTGCATCGCCGTCCGCTCAACCGGCCTGAATGCCATGGCGGAAAAATACATCCCGGCGTTGATGCTGCCGGAAGTGGCCGCGTTGCGGTCACCGGCCTCGCTCATGCTGCCGGTGGGCTGGTTCAAACCCAAGCGCGCCATCGATGTGTACCTCGATCGCCCGCAGACCATGTTGCTGACCGGCGTCCTCGAACGCGGCAGCGACTACGAGAGAGTGTCATTCACCCCCGTCTGAAACAGGTAGGGAAGCGCTAATCAAGTGCAGAAAATCAGCATGCCTCGAAAAGCTTCCCTCTGAAGTGGGGGATATACAAGGCTTGCCCCCTTGTTCAGTGAATACGTAGCAGCATCACGACAGAGGCCGCCGCACAGGGCCCGTTGATTGACAGGCTGGATCGAGCGCAAAGGATTGCGCACCGGCACCGGCAACATCTTGCTGTCATGCTTTCGGGACAGTCCTTGAGGGAGGACCGCCCGGAGGAGATGCACATGTCACATCCGTCCGTTGCAGGCAACGCTGACAGCGACTTCCTGCCAGCGTCACGTCCATCGCTGCCCGACCTCGAAAGTTGCGAAGAATGGCTCACCACGGCCAGCATGGGCGATTCGCGCCAGGCCTGCGCCGCATTCATTCTGCAGATTGGTGAACTGGCGGCATCGCCTCCGCGACACGCCATCTATCTGCAGATACTGGAACGCCTGCGGCCACTGGCGAAGGGCGCGCTGATTGAAAATGCCCGGCGCTTTGCCGGCAAGGCCGTGCCGTTGTCGCCCACCGAACAGACCGCGCTGCAACAGGCCTTCGATCTGTGCCGCGTCATGATGCGCTCCTATCGACGCCTGCTGCGCGCCGCCACACGCTCGGAGCCGCCGACACCGGCGTCACGGGAACTGCGCGACGACATCGCCCTGCTGGCAGCCAGGACCATCGAATTCGCGGGACTGCAGATTGACAACTTCTACCGGGCGCGGCACGACGTGCCCGACGAGTGCTGGCGCCTGCTGCACGAATGCTATTCAACGGCAGACACTCTCGGCGTATCGCAGGTCGCCCTCGGCCAGCCCGGTCGACATCCGCGACGCATGGAAACTGCCATGTCGCTGTACGTGCGGCCACTGCTGCAGTCGATGGCGCATCCCTACGGACTGCCGTTGCGGGAAAGCCAATGGCTGGGGGGATGGCTGAGAAAGTGGAGCGCCAAGGTCCTGATCGTCAATCCCGGCAGGTCGCGCCCCAGCGGCGATCAAGCAGCTTGGGGTTTCGACATCAACGGAACTGCCGCCCCGCACTGGATGCCGGCAGACGCTGCAGGCCATGACGATGCGCCGGACAACGCCGTGCGCCGGCTCGACACCACCGAGCTGCGCCGTTCGCTGCGCAAGCGGCTGCTCGCACTGGAGGCCGGGAAATCGCCGTCGGAAATCGGCCTCGGAGCCGACTGCGTGCAGCCGGCCGCCGGTGAGTTGCTCAAGGTGCTGCTCAATACCTGGTGCAGCGCGCCCGCGACACCGCGCTTTCCACGACGCGCCGCGACACAGGGCAGCACCGCCGTGGTCGCGGCAGCCGGCCTCATCGGTGCGCATGCCGTGATCAGCGGCAAGGCGTTCGAGCAGGAAGTGCGCATCTGGGACTACACGCGGCGCGGCGCGGCCTATCAGCAGTCAGAAGATCGCCTCGACGCAAACGCCCTGGCAACCGCTGCGCCCACCGCACCGGATCCGGTTGCTGTCGCGGAAGCCTGGCAGCTCGTCGACGAGAGCGCAGTGGGCTTCCGCCTGATCCGGCAGTCCGCCGGCGCACGCCTTGCACAAAGGCAATTGCTGGCGGTTCGTCCGCACGGCGCGGCGCAATTCATCCTGTCGGAAGTGCGCTGGCTGACTCAGGGGTGCGATCAATCCGTCACCGTTGGCACGCAAGCGCTGCCGGGGTTGGCAACGCCCTGCGCAGTCCGTCCGGCCACCGCCGATCCGTCCCGCCCGGCGGCATTCGTCCAGGCATTGCTGTTGTCCGTGGGACGCGGCCTGCCGCCCACCCTGGTGCTGCCCAGCGGAAGCTATCAGCCCGAGCGAGTGCTGGAATTGCGCATGGAAGGCGGCATCCGACGCATCCGCCTGAGCGGGTTGGCCGGCCGCGGCTACGACTACGACCGGGTGGCCTTTTCCGCCAGCGCCTGATCGGAAGGCGCCGCGACGACGATGCGCCGGGCCGGCAGAATCGCAGCAAAACGGCTGCCCTGCCCCGGCGTGCTTTGAATGTCGAGCGTCGCCTGATGCCGCGACAGGACATGCTTGACGATGGCGAGGCCGAGGCCGGTACCACCGCTGTCGCGCGAGCGACTGTGATCGACCCGATAGAAGCGTTCCGTCAGCCGGGCGATGTGCTGGGAATCGATGCCGATGCCGTCGTCAGCCACCGCGAACTCGCCTTCTCCGGATGGCCGGCGGCGCCATGACAGCCGCACCGTGCCGCCTTCCTGCGAATAGCGAATGGCATTTGAAACCAGGTTGCCAAAGGCGGAATACAGTTCCTTTTCGCTGCCGGTGACGTCGAAGGTTTCAGGACAATCGAGTTCGATCTGCTGGCGTCCGGCGGCAAGAGCCCGCCCTTCATCCATCAGACGCGACAGCAGCGCAGCCATCGCCACCTGATGCTCGTTGCCGGGCGCGGGACCCGGGCTGGATTCCAGCGCCGACAGGGTCAGCAGGTCGTTGACGAGGCGCAGCATGCGATCGGTCTGATCCTGCATCATGCCCATCACGCGCGCCGTGCGCGCCTTGTCCATGGTCACGACACCATCGCTCATCGTTTCGAGGAACCCGCTGACCACGGTCAGCGGCGTCTTCAATTCATGCGAGACGTTGGCCACGAAATCGCGTCGCATGACTTCGACCTTTTCGGTCTGCGTGACGTCGCGCGACAACAACAGCTTCTGGTCCTTGCCGTAGGGAATGATGCGCATGCTGAGCACAAGACCTTCGCCGCGCATCAGTCGCAGCAAGAGCGGCTCGGCGAAATTGCCGCGCTCGAGGTACAGCGCGAACTCCGGCGCCCGCACCAGGTTCATGATCGATTGGCCGGCGTCCTTGGCGGTATCGATGTCGAAAAAGCGCTCCGCCATCGGGTTGCACCAATCAATATGGTTCTCCGCATCGAGGATGACAACACCATCCGGCATGGCCGTCCCCGCCATGCGAAAACGCGCCACTTCGGCAGACAGCGCCTCCTGCTGGCGCTGGTTCGCCCGCACCAGGCGGTAAAGTCCGGAGAACACCTCCTCCCAGACACCGCGGCCGTCCGGCACGGATTTCGAGGGATCGCGCAGCCAGCGCAGCAACCCGGAGATGCTGGACAGGTGATGGGTCAGGATGGCGATGATGCCCACGCAAACCAGTCCCAGCGCCCATTCCGGGTCAAAGAACGCCTGCAACAACAACGCCAGCGCGGCGATCACCACCAATGCGACGATGGTACGCAGCCACACGTAGGTGCTGTTCGGATTCAATCGCCGCTCCGGGTATGGTGCTCGCGCATTGGCTGGGATTCGGTTTTCATCATGAGCGCGTCATTTTAGGCCAAGCTTCGCATCACGCCGCGCCGACCTGCGTGGGACCGCGGTGAACGCCAGGCACCGCACCAGCAACGGCGTTTCAGGCCGTCGCCGCCAGGCGATAGCCGCTGCCGCGCACCGTCTGGATCAGCCGGTCATGGCCGCTGACTTCCAGAGACAGGCGCAGACGACGGATATGGACGTCCACCGTGCGCTCCTCGACAAACACGTGGTCTCCCCAGACCTGGTCGAGCAACTGGGTGCGCGAATGCACTCGCTCCGGGTGCGTCATGAGGAAATGCAGCAGCCGGAATTCCGTGGGACCGAGTTCCAGCCTGGTGTCACCAGCGCTGATGCGATGCGCGACCGGATCGAGCTTCAATCCATCGATTACAACGGTTTCGTCGGTCAACTGCGGCGAACGTCGGCGAAGCACCGCCTTGATGCGCGCCATGAGTTCGCGCGGCGAGAACGGCTTGGTGATGTAGTCATCGGCCCCCGATTCCAGTCCCGCGACCTTGTCCGCCTCGGTACCGCGCGCAGTCAGCATGATGATGGGGATGTCGCGGGTACGGTCGTCTTCGCGCAGTCGGCGCGCGAACGCAATGCCGGACTGCCCGGGCAGCATCCAGTCCAGCAGGACCACGTCCGGCAAGACCTCGCGCACCAGGCTGGCAGCCTGTTCTGCATTGTCGGCTCGCAGCACGGCGTGGCCGGCATGCTCCAGGTTGATGGCAATCAGTTCCTGGATGGCTGGCTCGTCTTCTACTACAAGAATACTGGCTGGCATGCTTTTCCCTTGTTACAAGGCAGATTCGAAGGCGCCAGGTGGCGTGCTGCTTCGGGCCGGAACGCGTCGAGTTCGATCTCTGCCTGTGACAATTTTACGAACACATCATGACAGTTTTATGACTGTTCAAGCCAATCTGCTGCCCGGTCGGGAAAACTGCCCGGCCGACGGGGGTGACCGAGGTGGTTGGCCGACGTAGTTGATATTGGGCGGTATTCCGCTACCATGAGTCCCCCGCCTTGCGCGTGCCGGCCCGTGCCCCACGCCATTCCCTGCTTCTGAACCACCATCCTGAAACGCGCCTCCAACATGTCCGGACTCACACCCGATACGCCGACCCCGACCGAAATCAAGCTGCACCAGAAATCGCGCAAGCTGGAAATCAGCTTTTCCGACGGGCAGCGATTCGAGATTCCGTATGAAATGTTGCGCGTCTGCTCGCCCTCAGCTGAAGTGCGCGGACACGGCCCCGGCCAGGAAGTGCTGCAGACCGGGAAGAAGAACGTCGAAATCACCGCCATCGAACCGATTGGCACCTACGCCATCCAGCCGCTGTTTTCCGACGGCCACAATTCCGGCATCTACTCCTGGGAATACCTCTACGACCTCGGACATCGCCGCGAACGCCTGTGGCTCTCCTACCTCGACCGACTGAAGGCGGCCGGCGCATCGCGCGACGCTTGAGTGTTTGAGCGGCAACACGTGGCCCGTCCGCCCGTGACGGACCACGCATGACGATTGCATGAGACAGGCCGCCGGCAATCACCCCTGATTGCCACACCTGAAGAAGCGCGCGATCAGAACGCTCTTTTGCGTGCACTTCAGAGGGAGGCTCGTTCGAGCGTTTTTATTTCCGGAACTTGAGCAGCGCTTCCTTAGTTTTTTCAAATACCCGTGCTACGCTTCACACCATGAGCGAACAGACCCATTTCGGTTTCGAAACCGTCAGCGAGCGCGACAAATCGCGCAAGGTCGCGGGCGTCTTCTCGTCCGTCGCTCGCAAGTACGACATCATGAACGACCTGATGTCGCTGGGCCTGCATCGCCTGTGGAAGACCTTCGCCATCAACGCCAGCGGCGTGAAGCCCGGACAACGCGTGCTGGACGTGGCCTCCGGCTCCGGTGACCTGGCACGCGCCTTTGCCAGGCGCGTCGGCCCGACCGGCGAGGTATGGGCCACCGACATCAACCGCGACATGCTCGACGTGGGCCGCGACCGCCTGCTCGACCACGGCGTCATCCTGCCGTTGGCACAGTGCGACGCGGAAGCGCTGCCATTTCCCTCCAATCATTTCGACTGCGTCAGCGTGGCCTTCGGCCTGCGCAACATGACCCACAAGGACAAGGCGCTGGCGGAAATGTGCCGTGTGCTGCGACCCGGCGGACGCGTGCTGGTGCTGGAGTTTTCGCGCATCGCCAAGCCGCTGGAAAAGCCCTACGACTGGTATTCGTTCCATGCCCTGCCCTGGCTCGGCCAGCGCATCGCCGGCGATGCCGACAGCTACCGCTACCTGGCCGAATCGATCCGCATGCATCCGGATCAGGAAAGCCTGCGCGAATTGATGGAACAAGCAGGACTGGAAGATGTCGAATACCTGAACATGGCGGCCGGCGTGGTCGCACTGCATCGCGGCTACAAGTACTGATTGATGAATCGCAGGGCCGCTGCCCTGTTGCAACTCCGGAGGGAAAAGTGAGATTTTTGAATGTGGCGCTCGCGACCTTCATCGCGGGACTGAGCCTTGCCATGGCCGCACCCGACGCGGATGCAGCGCGTCTGGGCGGCGGACGCGACATCGGCGCTCAGCATGCCCTCACGCAGAAACAGGCCCTCCCCGCACAGCCGAATTCACCGGCAGCCGCTCCGCTGCAGTCTCCCGCTGCGCAACCGGCCGGTGCCAGCCGCTGGCTCGGACCGCTGGCCGGCATAGCCGCCGGCGTCGGCCTTGGCTGGCTGTTTGCCAACAGTGGCATGGGCGGCATGTTCGGCATGCTGCTCATGGGACTGGTCGCGATAGTCGTCGGTACGATGCTGATACGCCTGCTGGCGCGGCCCCGCCCGACTGCGGGTGACCATGGTGACGAATCGGCCATGCACTATGCCGGCCTCGGCAACGAAACCGTGGCGGCGCCGCCGCCCTCGCAACTGCCCGGCAACGACGTGCCGTGGAGCGCGCAGGCCGATCGCACCTCAAGCGCGTCGTCGTCCGTGATGCAGCCTGTGACGCCGCCAGGCTTCGATGTGGTCAGCTTCCTCAAGCAGGCCAAGATCAATTTCATCCGTCTGCAGGATGCCAACGACCACAAGGACTATGACGCGCTGCGCGACGTGACCACCGACGAACTCTACGACTCGCTGGCGGCGGATCTCCGCTCACGCGGCAACGCCATGCAACACACCGATGTGGTCACGCTCGACGCCACCCTTCTGGAAGTCCTGACCGAAGGCAGCTCGCACCGGGCCAGCGTGAAGTTCTCCGGCCAGATTCGCGAACAGGCCGGTGCAGCGCCCAGCCCGTTCGCCGAAGTGTGGCACCTGTCCAAGCCGGTAACCGGCAACCAGGGCTGGCTCATCGCCGGCATTCAACAGATTTCCTGATCGGCAGATCAGGAATAAAGGAAGCTTCGCGGGCGGGATATTGACCCCGCCCTTGACCCAAAGGGGCGCATTGTCGAAACGGCACCCCCTTTGAAACCCTGAAATCGCAACCCCGCGCCAAGCGCGCAGGGGAATGGCAAGTCCAAAGGAAAGCGCCACCATGCTTCGACGCAGCGCAACCCAGGCCCTGAATCACTTGCTGCGCCAGCAGCAATGGGCAGCCGAGCGGCTGAAACCTTTTGCCGGACGCAGCGTCGAGTTTCGCCTGGCGCCGCTGCCGGACCTGCGCCTGGTCATCACCACCGAGGGATTGCTGGAGAAAGCGCACGCCACCTCCGATGCGAGCGCTGCGGGAAAGGCATCAAACGACGCAGCCACCGATCATCCCGCTGCGGACCTGACCGTCACGCTCAAGCCGACGGCGCTGCCGCACTTCCTGCGCCGCGACGAAGAGGGACTTCGCGCGCTGCTGCGAGAAGTCGAACTCACCGGACAAGCCGATCTGGCGCAGGTCGTCCAGGGCTTGTTCCGCGAACTCAAGTGGGATGTAGAAGAAGACCTGTCGCGCGTGGTCGGCGACGTCGTGGCGCACCGCATGGCCGAAACCGGTCGCTCCCTGTTTGCCTGGCAGAAGGATGCTGCGCAGCGCATGGCGCAGAATTTCGCCGAATACTGGACCGAAGAGAACCCGATGCTCCTGCACAGCGACGAACTGGCGCGCTTCAGCGCCGATGTCAGCGTGCTGCGTGACAAGGTCGACGCGCTGGAGCAACGGCTCGCTCGCCTGCAGCGCCCCGCCGCACGTTGACGGTTTCGCTAACCAACACCAGCGCTGCCGGGGGCTCTGACGGCGCCAATCACGTTGTCGCGAAATCAGCGTCGCGCGCGCCGGCAAGGCTGACCCCAGAGACAATTCTGTTACATTTGCCGCATTCTTTCGCCTCGTGCCGCAGATGGCGCCGGACGGCCTCCCGCATATCGTTCCCACCGGATTTCCAAGCCAACCCCTCTCCATGCTTCGCCTGTTTCGACTGATACGGATCTTTTCCGTCGCGCGGCGCTTCGGGCTGGATGAGTTCGCGCTGTCGGCCGGCGACAGCCGCTGGGTCGTCGCACTGCGCGTGCTGGCCTCCCTCGGCGGAGCCGAACGATTGCGGGCGCCGCGCGGCGAAAGGCTGCGCCGGGCACTGGAAACGCTGGGGCCGATCTTCGTCAAGTTCGGGCAGGTGCTGTCCACGCGGCGCGATCTGCTGCCGACCGATATCGCCGACGAACTGGCCAAGCTGCAGGACCAGGTGCCGCCGTTCCCGTCGTCCCAGGCACGCGAGGAAATCGAGAAGGCCTTCGGCCGCAAGGTCGAAGAGGTCTACGCGCAGTTCGACGCCGACCCGGTGGCCAGCGCATCCATCGCCCAGGTTCATTTCGCCGTCCTGCCGGGCATAGGCAATGCACCGGGCACCGAAGTGGCCGTGAAGATCCTGCGTCCCGGCATGGCGCCGGTCATCGCGCGCGATCTGGCCCTGCTCGACACGGCCGCGCTGCTGATCGAAACCTTGTGGGCTGACGGCAAGCGCCTGAAGCCGCGCGAGGTGGTGGCCGAGTTCGCGCGCCACCTGCATGACGAACTCGACCTGATGCGCGAGGCCGCCAACTCCAGCCAGTTGCGGCGCAATTTCGACCGCTCGCCGCTGCTGGTGGTGCCGGAAATCCATTGGGACTTCTGCACCACCACCGTCATGACCATGCAGCGCATGCACGGTCTGCCGATCAGCCAGATCGACAAACTGCGCGAAGCCGGCGTCGATATCCCGGCGTTAGCACGCTCCGGGGTGGAGATTTTCTTCACGCAGGTGTTCCGGGACGGCTTCTTCCATGCCGACATGCATCCCGGCAACATCCTGGTTTCCACGGCCGAGTCGGACCGGGGCCGTTACATCGCACTCGATTTCGGCATCATGGGCACGCTGAACGAGATCGACAAAAGTTACCTGGCGCAGAATTTCCTCGCCTTCTTCAACCGCGACTACAAGCGCGTCGCGGAAGTGCATCTCGAATCAGGCTGGGTGCCGGCCGCGACACGCGTGGATGAACTCGAGAGCGCCATTCGCGCGGTCTGCGAACCGATCTTCGACCGTCCCCTGCGCGAGATCAAGTTCGGCCACGTGCTGTTGCGCCTGTTCCAGACGTCGCGTCGCTTCGGTGTGGAAATCCAGCCGCAACTGGTCATGCTGCAGAAGACCCTGCTCAACATCGAAGGCCTGGGCCGTGAACTCGACCCGGAGCTCGATTTGTGGAAAACCGCCAAGCCCTATCTGGAACGCTGGATGAAGGACCAGATCGGCTGGCGCGGCATGCTGCGCAACCTGCAGCACGAAGCGCCGCGCTGGGCCTCCCTGTTGCCGCAGTTGCCGCGATTGGCGCATCGCGCACTGGCTGACGACACGCTGACCGATCTGAACCGTTCAGTGCAGCAACTGCTGGTCGAACAACGGCGCCACAACCGCCTCCTGGGCGTTCTGGTGGCCCTGGCCGGTGCTCTCGTGCTGTGGCAGACGGCGCTGCTGTTCGTGTTCTGAGCGCAGCGCGCATGCTCGCACGCTCACGATGCGAGGCTGTTTTTCACCGCGGCATGACGGACGCAGGCTAGAATTCCGGTCGTCACGAAAGTATCCTCGCTCACTGCCCACCATTCACAACAGCTTCCGCGCTACGAGGCCCCTCCATGCTGCTCTGGTTCGTCATCATCTACTGGATCATTTCCGTCGGCATCGGTCTGTGGGCCGGCAAGCTGGTCAAGAACTCCAAGGACTTTGCCGTCGCCGGTCGCGCATTGCCGATGTACGTGGTCACCGCCACCGTCTTTGCCACCTGGTTCGGCGCGGAAACCGTCCTCGGCATCCCGGCCACCTTCCTCAAGGAAGGCCTGGGCGGCGTGGTGGCCGATCCGTTCGGTTCATCCATGTGCCTGATCCTGGTCGGACTGTTCTTCGCTCGCCCGCTGTACCGCATGAACCTGTTGACCATCGGCGACTACTATCGCGCCAAGTACGGCCCCGTGGTGGAAGCCCTGACTTCGATCTGCATCGTGCTGTCCTACCTTGGCTGGGTTGCGGCGCAGATCACCGCGCTGGGCCTGGTCTTCAACGTCGTGTCGGGCGGCGAGATGTCGCGCGAAACCGGCATGATCGTCGGCGCCGGCACGGTGCTGATCTACACCATGTGGGGCGGCATGTGGTCGGTAGCCATCACCGATTTCATCCAGATGATCATCATCGTGGTCGGCATGCTGTACATCGGCTGGGATGTCAGCCAGCTGGCCGGCGGGGTCGGTACAGTGGTGCAGCACGCCATCGACTCGGACAAGTTCTCGTCCTTCATTCCTGATGCCACGCTGGCCGGCATCCTGGGCTTCATCGCGGCGGCGGTGACCATGATGCTGGGTTCGATTCCGCAGCAGGACGTGTTCCAGCGCGTGGCATCCTCCAAGGACGAGCGCACCGCCGGCCGGGCATCGATCCTGGGCGGCTCGCTGTATTTCGTGTTCGCCTTCATTCCCATGTTCCTGGCCTATTCGGCCACGCTCATCGATCCGGCCATGGTCAAGGGCCTGCTGCACTCCGATAGTGATTCCCAGCTCATTCTGCCGACCCTGATCCTGTCGCACGCGCCCCTGTTCGCCCAGATCATGTTCTTCGGCGCGCTGCTGTCGGCCATCAAGAGCTGCGCCAGCGCCACGCTGCTGGCGCCCTCGGTGACGTTCACCGAAAACATCCTCAAGCCCGCCTTCAAGCACATGAGCGACAAGCAGCTGCTGCGCCTGATGCGCATCGTCGTGGTGTGCTTCACGGCCATGGTCACGCTGTTCGCGCTGAACTCGAACCTGTCGATCTACAAGATGGTCGAAAATGCCTACAAGATCACGCTGGTATCGGCTTTCGTGCCACTGGCGTTCGGCCTGTACTGGAAACCGGCCAACCAGATCGGCGCTTTGGCCGCCATTTTCCTCGGCCTCGGCACCTGGATAGGGCTGGAGATCGTCGCGCCGGACGCCGTCTGCCCGCCGCAACTGGCCGGCCTGCTTGTCGCGCTGACCGGCATGATCGTGGGCTCGCTCCTGACGCGCGGCCGCACACGTCATGTCGATCTGCCGCACCAGCACGACCATCAGGACCACGCGGCACAGCATGGCCACGCCCGAAACTGACGCCTGATCGGTCCGGCTCCCCGAGTCCGGCGACGCACTGTTTTCAGTTGGCCGCACTCAAGGCGCGCAGCGGCCCGTTTCACCACAGAGGCCGGTGTAGAATTCCCCCATGAGTCTCAACGTCGTCATCCTCGCAGCGGGACAGGGCAAGCGCATGCGCTCGGACCTGCCCAAAGTCCTGCACCGCCTCGCCGGCCGCCCTCTGCTCGACCATGTGCTGGGCGCAGCCCAGGCCCTCGAACCGGAATCCATCTGCGTGGTCTACGGCCATGGCGGCGAAGTCGTGCGTGACGCGCTGTCGGCGTCGGCCGGCGACAACGTCTCGTGGGTCAGCCAGGAACCGCAACTCGGCACCGGACACGCCGTCATGCAGGCGGTCGATCACCTGCGCGACGATGCACCGACCCTCGTGCTGTACGGCGATGTGCCCCTGACAAGGCTGGAAACCCTGCAACGCCTCATCGATGCCGCTCACGCGGCCAATGACGGAATGGGCGTGCTCACCGTAGTGATGAACGACGCCACCGGCTATGGCCGCATCGTGCGCGACCACGGCAAGGTGGTGCGCATCGTCGAGCAAAAGGACGCCACCGAGGCGGAGCGCGAAATCCGCGAGATCAACACCGGCATCATGATCATCCCTACGCCGAAGCTGAAGTCGTGGCTGGGGCGCCTGGGCAACGACAACGCGCAGCAGGAGTATTACCTCACCGACATCGTGGCCCTCGCCGTCAGCGAAGGCGTCACCATATCCACCGCGCATCCCGATGCCGAGTGGGAAACGCTGGGCGTGAACAGCCGCGCGCAACTGGCCGAACTGGAGCGCATCCACCAGCGCGAAGTCGCCGAGCGCCTGCTCGAGGACGGCGTCACGCTGGCCGATCCGGCGCGCATCGACGTGCGCGGCTCGCTGGTGGCCGGCCGCGATTGCAGCATCGACGTGAACTGCGTGTTCGATGGCGAGGTGACGCTGGGCAACAACGTCAGCATCGGTCCGAACTGCGTGATCAAGAACGTGACCATCGCCTCGGGCACGCGCATCGAGGCCTTTTGCCACATGCAAGACGCCGAAATCGGCGAGCGCTGCAGGATCGGCCCGTACGCGCGCCTGCGCCCGGCCGCGGTGCTGGCCGAAGGCGTGCATATCGGCAACTTCGTCGAGGTCAAGAAGAGTTCCATCGGCGTCGGGTCGAAAGCCAACCACCTCGCCTACATCGGCGATGCCACCATCGGCAGGAACGTCAATGTCGGCGCCGGCACCATCACCTGCAACTACGACGGCGTCAACAAGCACCAGACCATCATCGAGGACGACGCCTTCATCGGCTCGGACACGCAACTGGTCGCGCCGGTACGCGTCGGGCGCGGCGCCACGCTGGGCGCGGGCACCACGCTGACCAGAGACGCGCCAGCCGATCAGCTCACCATTTCGCGGTCGCTGCAGAAATCCGTCATCGGCTGGAAGCGGCCGGTGAAGATCAATAAGTAGCCAGAGTCCGTTGTGGCGTCGCCGGCGGCGACGCACATCGCGGACGTCTCAACGCTCACAACACTCATAGCGGTCAATCGGGGTACCTTCAAAAATGTGCGGCATCGTCGGCGCTATCGCCAAACGCAATGTTGTTCCCATCCTTCTCGAAGGCCTGAAGCGGCTCGAATACCGGGGCTATGACTCGGCCGGTCTGGCGGTGCTGAACGGCGGGCTGAAACGCATTCGTTCCACCGGCCGCGTGGCCGAACTCGAAAAGCTCTGTCAGGCGCAGGCCGTCACCGGCGACATCGGCATCGCGCACACGCGCTGGGCCACGCACGGCGTGCCTTCCGAAAAGAACGCCCATCCGCATGTCTCGGGCGGCGTGTCGGTGGTGCACAACGGCATCATCGAGAACCACGAAGAGATGCGCCACAAGCTGCGCGCCAAGGGTTACGAGTTCGTGTCCGACACCGACACCGAGGTCATCGCCCACCTCGTGCATTCCAACCTGCAGGGCGGGGCAGACCTGCTCGATGCCGTCAGGAAGAGCGTCGCCGACCTGATCGGCGCCTACGCCATCGCCGTCGTGTCGGACGCCGACAAGCACCGCCTGATCGTGGCGCGCCACGGCGCGCCGCTGCTCTTGGGCCTGGGCGACGGCGAGAATTTTGCTGCCTGCGACACCTCGGCCCTCATCCAGGTCACGCAGCGCGTCATCTATCTCGAAGACGGCGACGTGGCGGAAATCTCGCTGGCCGGCGTGAAGATCATCGACGCCAAGGGCAACGCCATCCACCGCCCGGTGCACGTTTCGCAACTGACTGCGGCGGCCGTGGAGCTCGGCCAGTACCGCCACTACATGCAGAAGGAAATCTTCGAGCAGCCCATGGCCGTGGCCAACACGCTCGAGATGGTGACCGGCGCGCGGTCGATTTCGCCGCAGCTGTTCGGCGCCGACGCGGAGCGCATCTTCAAGGATGTCGACTCGGTGCTCATCCTCGCCTGCGGCACCAGCTATCACGCGGGCATGGTGGCGCGTTACTGGCTGGAAGGTTTTGCCGGCATCCGCTGCAACGTCGAGATCGCCAGCGAATACCGCTATCGCGACTCGGTGCCCAATCCGAAGGAACTGGTCATCACCATTTCGCAATCGGGCGAAACCGCCGACACGCTGGCCGGCCTGCAGCACGCCAAGTCCATCGGCCACCAGTACTCGCTATCGATCTGCAACGTGCCGGAATCGGCGCTGGTGCGCGCCTCCGAACTGCGCTTTCTCACCCGCGCCGGCCCGGAAATCGGCGTCGCATCGACCAAGGCCTTCACCACGCAGCTGGCGGCACTGGCGCTGCTGACCATGGTGCTGGCCAAGATGCGCGGCCGCCTGTCGCGCGAACGCGAAGAAGAACTGCTGCACGCCCTGCGCCACCTGCCGGTGGCGCTGCAAAGCGTGCTGCACGTCGAACCGCAGATCAAGATGTGGGCGGAGAAGTTCGCGCAGCGCCACCACGCGCTGTTCCTGGGCCGCGGCATCCACTACCCGATCGCCATGGAAGGCGCGCTGAAGCTGAAGGAAATCTCCTACATCCACGCCGAAGCGTATGCGGCCGGCGAACTGAAGCACGGCCCGCTGGCGCTGGTGGACAAGGACATGCCGGTCATCGCCATAGCCCCCAAGGATGCGCTGATCGAGAAACTGAAGTCCAATCTGCAGGAAGTGAAGGCCCGCGGCGGCGAACTGCATGTGCTGGCCGACCAGGACACCAAACTCACCGACAGCGAAGGCGTGCACATCATCCGCATGCCCGACCACGCCGGCCTGCTCTCCCCCATCCTGCACACCATACCGCTGCAACTGCTGGCCTATCACGCAGCGCTGGAGCGGGGCAATGACGTGGATAAGCCGAGGAACCTGGCGAAGTCCGTCACGGTGGAATAGTCCCGGTGGGACCTCTGCCGGAGAACCCCGGCAGTGGTGAACCAAAGCACCTCAGTCTTTGCTCAGATCCACTGACGCTGAACATCCGTCCACTGAGTCCCTACCACAACAAACTGTTTCACTCAGTTCAGTCGCTC
>CANIIN010000004.1 GCA_947467405.1 Betaproteobacteria bacterium
CCCGGTGCGACGTAGACCTTTTGCACGCGCAGATTCGAGGTCAGCCGCCAGGCAATGGCGTGTTCGCGACCCCCGGAACCGATCACCAATAGTTTCATGTCAGTGCCTGAAGTGCCGGACGCCGGTGAAGACCATGGCGACACCGCGCTCGTCGGCGGCGGCGATGACTTCGTCGTCACGTACGCTGCCGCCGGGCTGGATGACCGCCACGGCGCCGTTGTCGATCACCACATCCAGGCCGTCGCGGAACGGAAAGAAGGCGTCCGAGGCGACCACCGACCCTTGCAGCGACAGGCCGGCGTTCTGCGCCTTGATGGCGGCGATGCGCGCACTGTCGATGCGGCTCATCTGGCCGGCGCCCACGCCCATGGTCTGGCCATTGGCGCAGAACACGATGGCGTTGGATTTCACGTATTTGCCGACGCGCCAGGCGAACAGCAGGTCGGCCAGTTGGGCATCAGTCGGTTTCTTCTTGGTTACCACCTTGAGTTCGGCGACGCTGAGTTCATGATTGTCGGCGCTCTGGATCAAGAGGCCGGAGCCGACACGCTTCAGGTCGTGGGTGTTGCGACCGACCTTGCCGTCCGGGCCGGGCGGAATTTCCAGCACGCGCAGATTGGCCTTGGCGGAAAAAGCCTTCAGCGCAGCCGGTTCGAAGGACGGCGCCATGATGACTTCGACGAACAGTTTGGCGACGGCTTCGGCCGTCGTGCCATCCACCGGGCGGTTGAAGGCGATGATGCCGCCGAACGCCGACGTCGGGTCGGTTTTCAGCGCCTTGTCATAGGCCTCGGCCGTATTGGCGCCCACGGCGACGCCGCAGGGATTGGCGTGCTTGACGATGACGCAGGCCGCGCCGGGCATGTCGTTGAAGCTCTTCACGCATTCCCACGCTGCGTCGGCGTCGGCGATGTTGTTGTAGGACAGTTCCTTGCCCTGCAACTGTTTCGCCATGGCCAGCGTGCCGGGCACCGGATGCAGGTCGCGATAGAAAGCCGCGTTCTGGTGCGGGTTCTCGCCGTAGCGCAGGTCCTGCAGTTTGACGAAGCGGCCGTTGGACTGGCCGGGAAACTCCGCCCGCGAGCCGTCCGGCTGCAGCGAAGACAGGTAGTCGCTGATGGCGCCGTCGTAATCGGCGATGCGGTTGAAGGCGGCCACGGCCAGGGCAAAGCGTGTCGTCTCGCTGACCGTGCCGTCACGTTCGATCTCGGCCAGTACGTCGGCGTACTGCGACGCGTCGGTCATGACCGCCACGCCCTTCCAGTTCTTGGCGGCCGAACGCACCATAGCCGGCCCGCCGATGTCGATGTTCTCGATGGCGTCTTCCAGCGTGCAGCCGGGCTTGGCCACGGTCGCCTCGAACGGGTAGAGGTTCACCACCAGCAGGTCGATGGCCGAGATGTCGTGGTCGGCGATGGCCTTCATGTGCTCGGGCAGGTCGCGCCGTGCCAAGAGGCCGCCGTGTATCTTGGGGTGCAGGGTCTTGACCCGGCCGTCCAGCATTTCCGGGAAACCGGTGTGATCCGCCACTTCGGTGACGGCGATGCCGTTGTCGGCCAGCAGTTTTGCCGTGCCGCCGGTGGACAGGATCCTCACCTTGAGTTTGGCCAGCCCCTTGGCCAGTTCAAGCAGGCCGGACTTGTCGGAAACACTGATCAATGCCTGACGGACGGGTGTATTCATCGGAAGGGTCACTATGAGAATGGAGCGGCTGGGTGAAAAGAGCGGGGGGCTGCGAAGTCGTGCGGGCCGGCGAAGCGGCCCCGGCGTTACAGCTTGATCTTCAGCGACAGCATCTTCTTGCGCAGGGTGTTGCGATTGATGCCGAGCATTTCCGCGGCGATGGTCTGGTTGCCTTCGGCGCGGTCGAGGACGACTTCGAGCAGGGGACGCTCGACGTTGCGGATGACCATGTCGTAAACCGACGTCGGCATTTCGCCATCCAGGTCCTTGAAGTACTTCTCCAGCGAACGCTTGACCGTGTCGGCGATCTCATTGGTCTGTCTCATGCCGCTAATGCCTCCAGATTCGTATCCATTGCCGCCGCAACCGGGGTTTCGATATAGCGCAGGCGGGCGTCGTTGCCGTTGTTCATGGCGAGTTCGTCGAAGAAGCTATCGATGGCGTCGATCTGTTCCTCGCAGCTCTCGAGTTGATTCATGCGGTGGCGGAAATTCGCCGAACCCGCGAGTCCCTTGGTGTACCAGGAAATGTGCTTGCGCGAGACTTTCACGCCGCGTTCTTTTCCGTAGAACGAGTACAGGTCGTGCATGTGCGGAACCAGCACGGCGTGGATTTCAGACACCAGCGGCGAGGGGAGCTTTTCGCCGGTCTTCATGTAGTACTCGATCTCGCGGAAGATCCACGGCCGGCCCTGCGCGGCGCGGCCGATCATGACGCCGTCCGCGCCGGTGTATTCCAGCACGTAACGCGCTTCTTCCGGGGTGGTGATGTCGCCATTGGCGATCACCGGCAGCACGGTGCCGGCCTTGACTTCACGAATCGTGTCGTACTCGGCATGGCCGGTGTAGCCGCAGGCGCGGGTGCGGCCATGGATGGACAGCAGCTGGATGCCGGCCTCGCGCGCGATGCGCGCCACCGTCACGGCATTGCGGCTGCTCTTGTCCCAGCCGGTGCGGTACTTCAGTGTCACGGGTACATCTACCGCCTTGACCACGGCTTCAAGAATGCGGCCGACCAGTTCCTCGTCGCGCAGCAGCGAGGAGCCGGCCATGGCGTTGCACACTTTCTTGGCCGGGCAGCCCATGTTGATATCGATGATCTGCGCGCCGTTGTCGACGTTGAAGCGCGCGGCATCGGCCATCATGGCCGGATCGGCGCCCGCGATCTGCACCGATATCGGATCGACTTCGCCTTCATGATTGGCGCGACGACGGGTTTTCTCGCTGCCCCACAGCAACGAGTTCGACGCCACCATTTCGGATACGGCCACGCCCGCGCCGAACTGCTTGCACAGTTGACGGAATGGACGATCGGTAACGCCGGCCATCGGCGCGACGAAGAGGTTGTTGCGCAATACGTGCTTGCCGATTTGCATGTATCCGGGTGTCTGTGTGTGCTGGAGGGGGAGGCAATTCTATACCCAATCATGATGCCGATGAAATAACGATTGCCTATTTTTTGTGCACCATTGCGAATGGAAATTCTTGACGTTGAAGCAGCGCAGTGTTAATTGCGCAGACGTTTCGCGAACACGGATGAACTGGTCCTCTGATGCCTGTCGGACGTGCCGGCGATGCATCGTCAACGCAGGTGATGCCTGCACGATGCGATGGCGGATTGCCGCGCTGATTCGGCTGTGCGCTCGGTGATGGCCTGAAGATGCCCGTGGATAGGGCGTCTTCAGGCGATGAATGCAGGAATGTCGACGTTGATTCGATGCCGGTATTGATTCGACGAGCGTGCCACGCGATGACGCGCTGCAGGCGGCGGAAAGACGAATCTCGACAAGGCGCCGCTTGCGTCGATTCCTGTCAGGGAAAGTTCCGCGCACCGAACATCATGCGCCTTGACAGCAATCGGCGTGCCGGCGGAATCGCGTCAAGGAAAGCCAGCGCCGCGCCGCGCACGACACCGGTTCCCGGCCATGGCAACGAAAACGATCCGACCAGCAGGTCGGTCAGGCGCGTCATCGCAAAGCGATCGGCCTGGCGGCGTTCGCGGTACTGCCTGGCGGTGGCGGCCGAACCGGGTTCATGTTTGTCGGCAAGCAGGATTTCGGCCAGTTCCCAGGCATCGCGCAAGCCGAGGTTGAGTCCCTGCCCTGCCACCGGATGCAGTGTCTGGGCAGCATTACCGATGGCGATGACGCCGGCATCGGCAATGTGGCGGCGCATGCGCAGCGACAACGGAAAGGCGCTGCGCGGGCCGGGATTGGAGAATATGCCGGCACGTCCGCCAAACGCCTGCTGCAGTGCGGCCAGGAATTGCGCGTCATCCAAGGCTATCAGTTTGTCGGCGCTGGTCGTGGCGGACGACCACACCACGGCAAGCTGATCGCGTTGCGTAGTGCGGTTGCGAAAGGGCAGCAGGGCCAGCGGGCCTTCCGGGGTGAAACGCTCCCACGCGGTGCCGGGACGCTGGCGGTCGGCGTTGATGGTGCAGGTGACGGCCGATTGACGGTAATCCTTGACGTGGTCCTCGTCCAGACGTCCGCGTCCGCCGTCGGCCAGCACCAGCAGGCGGGTGCGCACGATTCGATTCTGGCCGTCAGGCGTGCCGATCCGGCACGTAACGATGCGGCCTTCCTTGCTCCATTCCTGCAGGCTGCCCTGTACCTGGGCGGCGACAGACGATGGCGGGAGTGCGTTGCACAATTCGTTATAGCTGACGACATATCCCAGCGCTTCGACGTCATGATCGCTGGCGGAGATGATGGTCCTGCCGAACTGCTGCTGTTGCGAGACATGAATGCGGTCTATCGGCGACGCGGCCGGTGCATTCCACAGGCCCAGGCGTTCGAGCAGCAGGCGGCTGCCCCAGGACAGGGCGATGGGGCGGTCTTCGCTCTGCGGCCGCGTGGCGCCCGGCGCCGCATCGGTAATCTGCATGACCGACCTGCCCAGTCTGGCCAGTGGTGCCAGTGCATGCGCCAGGGCCGTGCCGACCGGGCCGCCACCGGCGATGACGATATCGGCATCCACCTCATGGCTGTCCGGCGCATTCACGTTCACGTCGGTGCTGGGGTTGTGGCTCATGACGAGAGTTTGCGCGACAGGGGAGCGCCGGGTCAGCCCTGGCCCACCAGTGCTTCGATGTCCTGCACCGATTTCGGCGTGGCATGGGTGATGATTTCGCAGCCATCGGCCGTCACCAATGCATCGTCTTCGATGCGCACGCCGATGTTCCAGAAGCGTTCCGGCACGTTGTCGGCCGGGCGGATGTAGCAGCCCGGCTCGACGGTCAGCATCATGCCCGGCTCGAGCGCGCGCCATTCGCCATGGATCTTGTACTCGCCGGCGTCATGCACATCCAATCCGAGCCAGTGTCCGGTACGGTGCATGTAGAAGCGCCGGTAGTCCTCGGTTTCGATGACCTTGTCCACGCTGCCCTGACACAGCCCGAGATCGATGAATCCCTGAACCAGTGTTTTCAGCGCCGCCTGGTGCGGTGCGTCCCAGGAGGCGCCGGGCTTGATGGTGTCGATGGCGGCATATTGCGAGGCCAGCACCAGTTCGTAGATGTCGCGCTGCTCGGCGCTGAACTTGCCGCTGACCGGAAAGGTGCGCGTGATGTCGGACGCGTAGCCGTCCAGTTCGCAGCCGGCGTCGATCAGCAGCAGGTCGCCGGCGGCGAGTTTCTTGTCGTTTTCGCGGTAGTGCAGGATGCAGGCGTTGGCGCCGCCGGCCACGATCGGCCAGTAGGCCGGGAACTGCGCGCCATGACGACGGAATTCGTACAGCAGTTCCGCCTCGATCTGGTATTCCATGCTGCCGGGTCGGGTGGCCTGCATGGCGCGAATGTGCGCGCGCGCGGAAATGTCGGCGGCGCGACGCATGGTGGCGGCTTCGCTGGCGTCCTTGTGCAGGCGCATCTCGTCCAGGGCAATGCGCACGTCGTGAATCTCGGCCGGCGCGACGACCCCGGCGCGGCTCTGCGCGCGCACGGCGTTCAGCCAGCCCATGATGCGCGCGTCCCACCCCGCATCGGCGCCGGGCGCATAGTGAATGCTGGGCTGGTCGGCGAGCAGCTTCACGGCTTGAGTGTCGAGGGCGTTGATCGATGCGGCTTCGTCGATCTGGAATCGTTCGCGCGCCGCTTCAGGCCCCCAGCGGAAACCTTCCCATAATTCACGTTCGGCGTTCTTGTCGCGACAGAACAGGATGGAGCGTGGCTTGTCGCCGGCCACGATCAGCAGCACGCCCTCCGGCTCCGGGAAACCCGTGAGGTAGTAGAAATAGCTGTCGTAGCGGTACAGATAGTCGCTGTCGCGGTTGCGCATCCGTTCCGGGGCGGTGGGGATGATGGCCACGCCCTGCTTCATGCGTCGTGCCAGTTCGGCGCGGCGGGCGGCGAAGACGGAGGGGTCGGTGCGAATGTCGTCTGTCATGCGAAGTCCTGTCGATGGGCTCGGGCGCGTGCCCCGGGTGTTTCCATGTGTCCGTGTGATCGTTTTCCTCAGGCACCCAGATCCAGCTGCCTCAGTCGTTCCGGTGTGCCGACATCATGCCACGCACCCGCGTGAAATTCTCCAGAGACTCTGTCCGTGGCCATGGCATTCCTGAGCAGCGGCGCCAGGGGCGCCTTGCTGCCGCGAACAATGCCGTCAAACAGCCGCGGGTCGTACAGTCCGATGCCGGCAAAGGTCCGCATGTCCCCGCTGTCACTCGTGTCCCCCGAGTCATGGCGGTTCTGCACACGGTCGCCATGAAGCAGAAAGTCGCCGCGCGGGTGCTGTGGCGGGTTGGCGACCAGCACCAGATGGGCGAGGTCGGCGCCGAGCGAACGCTGCGCGAGCGCGGCGAAATCGAAGTCGCAGAAGATATCGCCGTTGACGACCATGAATGGTTCGGCGCCCAGCAGGGGCAGCGCATTGGCGATGCCGCCAGCCGTCTCCAGGGCGGCACCTTCCGGCGAATAGCGAATGTTGACGTGCCAGCGCGCGCCGTCACCCAGAGCCGCTTCGAGGGCCGCGCCGAGGTGGGCATGGTTGATGACCAGATCGTGAATGCCGGCGCGCGACAGCGCCTCGATGAGCCAGACGATCAGCGCCTTGCCGCGCACGGTCAGCAGCGGCTTGGGGATCTGGTCGGTCAGCGGGCGCATGCGCTCACCACGACCCGCGGCCAGAATCATGGCGCGCATCGACGCGTGTCCTAGAAGGTATAGCCGGTGCGCGTATCGACCGGCACCAGTTCGTTGAGGAGTTTTTCCAGCGGGCCGAGCTCGCGGTAGCGATGGCATGTCTTGCGCAGGTAGGACATCACCAGCGGCTGATCCTTCAGGTAGGTGTCCTTGCCGTCGCGGTGGGAAAGTCGCGCGAAGATGCCCAGCACCTTGATCTGGCGTTGTGCGCCCATCCATTCGAAGTCGCGATAGAAATCGGCAAAGTCGGCATTCACCGGCAACCCGGCCTTGCGCGCCGCCTCCCAATAACGGATGCACCAGTCCAGCACCTGCTGCTCTTCCCAGTAGATGTAGGCGTCACGCAGCAGCGACACCAGATCGTAGGTAATCGGGCCGTATACCGCGTCCTGAAAATCCAGTATGCCGGGGTTGGGCGAGGCGATCATGAGGTTGCGGCTGTGATAGTCGCGATGCACAAACACCTGCGCCTGCGCCAGATTGTTGTCGAGAATGCGCTCGAAAGCGGCCGACAGCGTCGCGGACTGTGCTGGCGTCAGTTGCTTTCCCAGTTGGCGGGCGATGTACCACTCCGGGAACAGGTCCAGTTCGCGTTTGAGCAGCGCGCGGTCGTAAACCGGGAGGATTCCCGGCTTGCTGGCCTTCTGGATCGTGATCAGCGCGCTGATGGCGTCTCGGTAGAGTGCGTCCGCACTGCGTTCGTTCAGTTCAGACAGATACGTGGCATGGCCGAGGTCGGACAGCAGCAGGAATCCTTCGGCAAGATTTTCCGCGATGATTTCCGGCACATGAACGTCGGCGGCCGCGAACAGGCGCGCAATATCGACGAACGGCTGGCAGTTTTCCTTGTCTGGCGGAGCATCCATCACGACCAGGGAGGGACGTCGGTCATCGAAACTGATGCGGAAATAGCGCCGGAAGCTGGCGTCGCTGGATGCGGGGGCAAGGGTGAAGGCTGCGCCGTTCAACTGCTTCGACAGCCATTCACGAAGGGCAACGATTCGGTCAGGCATGGCGTCGGTTGTCTTGTTCATGGTGGGGCTGGGCAATGCGATGGAATCCTGGGAAACCCGGAGAGTCCCGGGATGGGAGCGACATGCCCATGATGGAGTCCGGAGCCTTGAAGCGGAGACGGCGGACTTTGCCTCCACAACGCTGTAGTGCCACGGCCATCAATCGCCCGAAAACATATTGGCGGCAATTGCCGCTCGCTTCGGTTGCCATTGGCAGTGAATTGTGCGATTTTAGCACTCGTCCTTTGCCTCTCTGCGGTCCATTCCCAAATTGATCAATTCGCTGCACCAACTGCGTCTCCGGATGCTTGTCCTCGCTTTGCTCGCGCCGCTTGGTTTGCTGAAACCAGCGGGAGCCGGCGCGGCGGACAATGTTCCCGCCGCGGCAAACAGCAGTTCCGGCACGGGCTTGCGGCTTCCGCTTGCCTCGGGCGCAGACCGCAATCAGCCGACTTACGTCACCGCCGATCGGGTCGAGGGCGTTGCGGACCGGGAGGTCACGGCCGAGGGCCGAGCCGAGTTGCGCAAGGGCGATGTGACCATCGGCGCCGATCGCCTGAAGTACCTGAGCGCAAGCGAGGATGTCGAGGCAGTCGGCCATGTCCGCATCCAGCGACGCGGCGACGTCATCGAGGGCCCATCGCTCAAGTACCACCTGCCCGACTCGACTGGCTTGTTCGACAAGCCGCAATACTCGTTGGCGCCGCGCACGCGATCGGGCGACAAGCGGGAAAACGTCAATCCGGTTGCCGCACGCGGCAAGGCCGAGGAACTGGCCTTCAAGGGCGAGGACCAGTACGGTCTGAAGGACGCGACGTTCACGACCTGCAAGCCGGGCGTGGACGACTGGTATGCGAAGGTCGCCAGTCTGGAACTGGATTTCACGCGTCAGGTCGGCACGGCAACCGGATCGACGATCTATCTCTTCGACACCCCCATTGCCTATCTGCCCTGGATGACCTTTGCGCTGGACAATCAGCGCAAGACCGGGTTTCTGCCGCCATCAGTAGGGAGTAGCGGCAAGGGCGGGCCGGAATTCACCGTGCCGTATTACATCAACCTCGCGCCCAACCGCGACATCACCATTGCCAGTCGCTACATGGAAAAACGCGGACTGCAGTGGAACGGACAACTGCGCTTTCTGGAGCCGACCACCTCGGGCGAGTTCCGGTTCGAAGATCTGCCGGTCGATCACGTGACGGGCAAGAATCGTTCTGCGATGACCCTCAATCAGGGTTACAGCAACGGTCGCGTGATTGGCGGACTGAATCTGAACAAGGTCAGCGATGATGCTTATTTCCGGGATCTGGCCAGCCGCATCAACCTGACTTCGCAGACCAACCTGGTCCGCGAAGGCTTTGTCGGCTACAGCAACAGTTGGTGGGGAGACGGCAGCTATTCGGTGGTCGGACGCGTCCAGCGCTTTCAGACCTTGCAGGATCCGAGCAACATTGTCCTCACGCCGTATGCGCGAACCCCGCAGGTCACGCTGGGTGCGGTCAGGCAGGATTATCACGGCCTCGACGTCAATTTCACGGGCGAATACGTCGATTTCGCGCACCCGACCCAGGTCATCGGGCGGCGGGTCACCATGTATCCCAGCGTTTCGCTGCCCTTGATCACGTCGGGTTCATTCCTGACGCCCAAGATCGGCCTGCATTCAACCCGCTACCAGCTCGATCATGTGACGCCAGGAACGCTCACCGACCCGTCGCGGCTGGTCCCCATCACCAGCCTGGACGGTGGACTGATCTTCGAGCGCCCAGCCGAAGTCGCCGGGCGCCGTTTCGTTCAGACGCTCGAACCGCGGGCGTTCTACCTGAAGGTGCCGTTCCGCGACCAGAGCCAGATTCCGCTGTTTGATACCGCCAATGCCGATTTCAACTATGCGCAGATCTTTTCCGAGAACAGCTTTGCCGGCGGCGACCGCATTGCCGACGCCAACCAGCTGACCGTGGCCGTGACGTCACGCCTCTTGGCGCAGCAATCCGGGCAGGAGGCCGTCCGCGCAACCATCGGGCAGCGATACCATCTTTCCGATCAGAAGGTCACGCTGGACTCGAACACGACGCCGCGCACTTACAAGACATCGGATTGGCTGGCAGCCATTTCCGGACGCATTTCGGCCTACTGGACGGCCGAGACCGCCGTGGAATACAACCCGCGCGAGCAGCGTGAAGAGCGCTTTACCGCATCGGCGCGCTATCAGCCGGAAATGTTCCGGACACTCAACCTGTCCTACCGTTATCTGCGCAATCAAGTGCAGCAGATCGACCTGTCGGCGCAATGGCCGCTGGGCAATTCCGGATGGTATGGGGTCGGCCGATACAATTATTCGCTGCGCGACCGGCGTGTCGTCGAGAGTCTGGGCGGGTTCGAATATAATGGCGACTGCTGGGTTGCGCGGGTCGTCGTGCAGCGATTTGCGGTGGCGACATCCCAGGCGACCAATGCGCTGTTCTTCCAACTGGAACTGAACGGATTCTCCCGGCTGGGCTCGAATCCGCTGGAGACCCTGAAACGGAATATTCCGGGTTACTCCCGCCTCAATCAGGCGCCATCGGCGAATCAGACCTTTGATTTCTTCAACTAGGGAAACACCGATCAAGTCCTGAAAATGCGAACCTCGCGACAAGCTTCCCTCTGAAGTGGGGGATATACAAGGGGCGAGGTTTGGAAAATGCGCCCCTTTGTTCCATGAATCCCCAGGCGTGCCGCAATCCCGGCTCTGCCTGGATAAGTCGGACAACCAGATGCGAATCCTCCACAGAATCTTCCTGACGTTCACGTCGCTGGCGATGTGCCTCGCCCCCGTTCGTTTTGCGGAAGCGCAGGGGCGCGCGGATTCCTCGCGCATTTCGCTGGTCGATCGCATCGTCGCCGTGGTCAATTCCGAGATCATCACGCAGTTCGAGTGGCGCGAGCGCCTGCTGCGGGTGCGCAAGGATCTTCAGGCGCGCAATACGCCGCTTCCGGATGGGGCGGATCTCGAGCGGCAGGTTCTCGAGCGCATGATCATCGAGAAGGTGCAATTGCAGTTCGCCAAGGAGAGCGGCATTCGCGTCGAGGACATCCAGCTCGACCAGTCCATCGCCCGCATTGCCGAAAACAATTCGCTGTCCCTGATCCAGTTCCGCCAGGCACTTGAGCGCGACGGCATCCCGTTCGACAAGTTCCGCGACGAGGTGCGCAACGAAATCATCCTTGCGCGAGTCCGTGAACGTGAAGTCGACACACGGATAACCGTCTCCGACAGCGAAGTGGACATTTTCATTTCCGAGCAGAAGGATGCGCCTGGGGTGGCGGGCGAGTATCGCCTGTCCCATATCCTGTTGCGCCTGCCGGATCAGGCCAGCCCCGAACAGATAGAGCGGCAGCGCAGTCGTGCTGACGAGGTCGTGCGTCGCGCGCGTGCCGCAACGGACTTCGGCCAGTTGTCGGCCACCTACTCGGACGCGCCGGAGGCGCTGACCGGTGGTGACCTGGGCTGGAGGACGCCGGATCGGCTTCCCGATCTGTTCGTCTCTGCCCTGTCGAACTTGAAGTCCGGCGATGTCAGCGAAGTGCTGCGCAGCCCGGCCGGCTTTCACGTTCTCAAGCTGAATGAGCAGCGTGGCGCAGGGGCGCCATTCATGGTCGAGCAGAACCGCGCGCGTCACATCCTGATCCGCACCAACGATATCGTGTCGGAAACCGAGGCTCGCAGGAAGCTCGCCAATATCCGCGAGCGCATCGTCAATGGCGTCGATTTTGCCGAGCTTGCGCGCACCAATTCCGACGATGGGTCGGCCGCCAATGGCGGAGACCTGGGATGGATCTATCCGGGCGACACCGTGCCCGAATTCGAGCGCGTCATGCGTGAACTCAAGATCGGTGAAGTCAGCGAAGCGGTGCGCAGTCCGTTCGGATGGCACCTGATCCAGGTGCTGGAGCGACGCGTGGCCGACATGTCCGATGATCGCAAGCGCATGGAGGCGCGCCGCTCAATGCGTGAGAAGAAGAGCGGCGAGGCCTATCAGGAGTGGCTGCGTCAGCTGCGCGACCGGGCATACGTGGAGTACAGGCTCGAGGATCGTTGAGGTTGCCGTGAGTTTGCCCCTAGCAGAGACAGGCAACATTGGCTGCCAGACCATGCCGCTGGTGGTCATCACGTCCGGTGAACCGGCCGGCATAGGTCCTGACCTCTGCCTGGCCCTGACCGGACGCGAACTGGGCGCCCGATTGGTCGTCGTTGGGGACAGGGACATTCTCAGGGCGCGTTCTGCGCTGCTCGGCCGACAGGTCGTTCTGCGCGACTTCAAGCCGGATTCTGCGCTGCCGGGATCGTCTGAACTCGATCTGATTCATATTCCCGCCGCTGCCGAGTCGCGGCCGGGGAAACTTGACCCGGCCAACGGCCGCCATGTCCTGGCCATGCTCGATCGCGCCATCGCCGGCTGCGCGACCGGCGAATTTGCAGCCATGGTCACTGCGCCGGTGCAGAAGTCCGTCATCAACGAAGCCGGTGTGCCGTTCACCGGACATACCGAGTACCTCGCTCAAGCCGCCGGATGCAAGCAGGTGGTCATGATGCTGGTCGGTGGAGGCCTGCGAGTGGCCCTGGCGACGACGCATCTTGCGTTGCGTGACGTTCCGGGAGCCATCACCGCCAGTTCGCTTGATTGCACGTTGCGCATCATCCTGTCCGACCTGCAATCCCGGTTCGGACTGCATGCGCCACGTGTTGCCGTGGCGGGTCTCAATCCCCACGCCGGGGAAGGCGGTTATCTGGGGCGCGAGGAACTGGACGTGATCGGACCGGTTATCGGGCGTTTGCGCGACGAGGGATTCTGTGTAGAAGGGCCGCTACCCGCCGACACGCTGTTTGTTCCTGCGCGGATGAAGGGGTTTGACTGTGCGCTGGCCATGTACCACGACCAGGGATTGCCGGTACTCAAGTACGCAAGTTTTGGCGAGGGCGTGAACGTGACCCTCGGCCTGCCGTTCATTCGCACCTCGGTCGATCACGGGACCGCGCTGGATATTGCCGGCACCGGTCGTGCCGAGCCCGGCAGCCTGTTTGCCGCCATCGAGGTTGCGCTGGACATGGTTCGCGCCCGTGGAGCGGCGCGATGACTTCAATGGTTTCCGGGCATCGTGCACGAAAGCGTTTCGGCCAGAACTTTCTGGTCGATGAGGGCGTGGTGCGGCAGATCGTCGCTGCGATCGATCCGCAACCCGGCGATCACCTGGTGGAGATCGGCCCTGGGCAGGGTGCACTGACCGGACCGTTGCTGAAGCGCGTCGCCCGCATGGACGCCATTGAACTGGATCGCGACCTTTGCGCCCTGCTGGCCAGGCATTTTTCGCCTGATCAACTCGCCATTCATTCAGGTGATGCGCTCGAGTTCGACTTTGCCGCACTGGGGGAGGATCTGCGCGTCGTCGGCAATCTGCCGTACAACGTTTCCACGCCATTGCTGTTTCATCTGTCGCGCTATGCGGATCAATGCCGGGACCTGCACTTCATGCTGCAACGGGAGGTCGTGGAACGCATGGTGGCGGAGACTTCGACGACCGAATACGGACGCCTGTCGGTGATGCTGCAGGATCGCTTCGACATCGAGATGTTGTTCGAGGTTCCGCCGGAGTCGTTTCGTCCTGCGCCGAAAGTCACTTCAGCCGTGGTGCGGTTGCGGCCGCTGAGGACTGCCGAACGAGCCGAGCGGGGATCTGCAGCGGATCCGGCAATGTTCGCGCAGGTGGTGTCGTCTGCGTTCACCATGCGGCGCAAAACACTTCGCAATGCGCTCGCGAGCCAGGTCAGCGCGTCGGAAATCGAAGCGCTGGGTATCGATCCGGGGCTGCGTCCCGAGAATCTGTCGCCACGGCAGTTTGCTGCCATCGCCGACCACTGCGCGGCAAGGAGCAAAGGAACAGCCTGATTTTGCCGGACCTGCAGTGTTCACGCGACGGCGGTGGGCAGGATTCACAAACCCGGGCGAGGCTGGCAGAATGGTTCGATCCGAATGCCGTGCACCCTGTGGGTCAGGCGCCTCAAGCAGTCCGAATCGTCGAGAAAATTCCGGGAGAACCTGATGGGCTTGCTAGACGACCTCAAGAAACAGGCCGACATGGTCAAAACCCAGCAGCTCAACCAGAATGAGATGCGGGATGAGGCGCTGAAGGCGGTCGAGGCGAAAATGAAACAGGCGTTCCTGTACCTGAACGACCTGCTGAAGCAGCTTGCAGTCCTGAAGCCGGACAATCCACTGGTTTTTTCCATTCCCGGTGTCGGCGATCTGAAGGGGCTGCGCTTTGCGGAATCCTTCATCGATTACCGCAAGAAGCGCATCGACGATCGGGAGTATTTCGATACCACCAGTTTCTTCATCCGCTGGCAGGGTACGGACAACCTCATGGTCGAGCGCGACATGCCCGGTACCATCCAGAAAATCCGCGATGGGCTCTGGCATTACAAGATCAAGTTCACCGAGGATGAGGTTCGCGGGGCGCGCGGCACGGTGGAGCGCACGCGGTTCTCCATTCCGGCATCCATCGTCACGGACGTCACCATCAAGGCCGGGCATCAGGACGGGAATCTGCTGATCTCGACCAAGAACCTCATGCGCCTGGACAGTGATGACTTCATTGTCCCGGCCGGGGAAGTGACCGATTCGCTGCTGGAAGATTTCGCGCGCGCGCTCCTGGGTGACTCGGCGAATATCCGCAAATATCGCGTCGCGCATCTCGCGCGGTAGACGTACTATCGGCGGAGTTGCCTCGACAGCTGGCTGACGCGGCTGCTACCGGGCCCGTTTCTGGATGAATTCGATCTTGTATCCGTCCGGATCCTCAACGAAGGCGATCACCGTGGTGCCGTGTTTCATCGGCCCGGCTTCCCGGCTGACCTTCCCGCCCAGAGCGCGGGCCGCGTCGCAAGCCTTGGCGGCATCGTCCACCTCGATGGCAACGTGCCCGTAGCCGGTGCCGATCTCGTATTTTTCCACGCCCCAGTTGTGGGTCAGCTCCAGTTCGAAGCCTCCCGGCTCCTGCCCGTAGCCAACGAAGGCCAGCGTGAATTTTCCTTCCGGATAGTCATTGCGGCGCAGCAGGGACATCCCCAGGACGCCCGTATAGAAGGCGATCGAGCGGTCGAGATGGCCGACCCGCAACATGGTGTGAAGGATGCGCATGGAATTTCCTTTGCTGGATGACGTCGGCGTTGCGGTAATGGGGGAGGGCCAGGAACCATCCCTGATCAGATGGACGGCAGGGTGTGGGCTGATCGGACGAGCTCAAGGCGCGCCGCTTTGTAGTCCGGATAGAGCTTTGCCACTTCCGCCCAGAATCGCGCAGAGTGATTCATCTCGCGCAGGTGGGCGAGTTCATGGGCGATGACGTAATCGATCAGCGCAAGGGGGAGGAGGTAGAGCTTCCAGTGCAATGAAAGTCGGGCGCCGTTCGGTCCTTTCGCGCAGCTACCCCAGCGCGTGCGTGCGTTGGACAGGCGCACCGGCGGCGTCTCGATGCCCATCTTCGTGGTTTGCATCAGAACACGCTGATTGAACAGGATGAGGGCCGATGTGCGCAGCCAGTTCAGAACGGCTTCGCGGCAGCGAAATTGGAGCAGTTGTGGCGGCATGGCCAACTGGTCGCCGATCCGCTCTACGCGGGCAACCTCGGGGGCGGCGGTAATCCGGACGGAGCTTCCCAGAACCGGAAGCGCCGTTCCTTCCTGCCACGCAAACGGCACGACCTGGCTGCAGGCAGCAAGATGATCGCGTATCCATGCCGCATGCTGTTGCATGAAGGCCTCGATCTCGCTGACTGTCGCGGTCTTCGGTGCGCGCACCAGGATCCCTTCCGCACGCGCCTGAATCACCATGCTGCGACGTCGGGCGCGAATCAGTTCGTAGGGGATGCAGTCCGGCGTTCCGCTGTCGTTGATTCGAAGCAGACGTGGCGACTGGTCTTTGCCCGATTTCAGTTTCGGGCGTGAGGACGGTTGCGTGACGCGTTCCCGAGGGGCGTTTTGCATTACCTGGGGCACAGGATCGGCATGCGGGACTCGATCCAGTCTTCGACTTTCTGTATCAGTTGCTCGGGCGTCAAGCCGGTCGGATCGATGGGTTCGCCGATTTCGACCGTGACCAGCCCTGGCCGCTTGACGAAGGCATTGCGGGGCCAGACCACGCCCGCATTGTGCGCCACCGGAATGACCTGTGTTCCGGTCTTGACGGCGAGCCATGCGCCGCCGACGCGATAACGGCGGCGCTGTCCGGGCGAGGTGCGCGTACCTTCGGGAAATATCGTGATCCAGAAACCCTGATCCAGCCGTTCCTGGCCCTGCTCCACGAGGCGCTTGAACGCCTCGGAACGACTGGCGCGATTGATCGCGATCGGGCTGAACATCGCCAGCCCCCAGCCGAGGAACGGAATCCACAGCAGTTCGCGCTTCAGCACCCAGGATTGCGGCGGAAAGATCAGCTGGAAGGCCAGCGTTTCCCATGCGGACTGATGTTTGGCAAGAATGATCGTGGGACTTTTCGGAAGGTTCTCGGCGCCCTTCACGATGTGGCGTATGCCGAGGACATGTCGAACCAGCCACATGACCACGCGTGTCCAGAGCGTGATGAATCGATAACGCGGAATGCGTGGTATGGGAGCGGCCACAAGCACCAGGATCGCAAACGGCGGCGTGATGATCAGCAGTACCAGCATGAAGAACAGCGAGCGCAGAAAATTCATGAGCAAAGCATCTCCGCTACGTCGGACAGATCGGATGTGATTCGGGTCCTGTCCGGGAATCCGCCCGCGGCGCGCGTCTTCTTGCCCTTTCCGGTCATGACCAGGATTGGCTGGGCGCCGACTGCGTCGGCTGCCTGCAGGTCGCGCAGGCTGTCGCCCACCGCCGGAACGTCGGTGAGTGGCAGGTTGTATCGCTTCGAGATGGCGTGGAACATGCCGGGATTGGGTTTTCTGCACCAGGACTTGGAGGCGTCCGTGTCAGGGCAGTAGAAAACCGCCTCGATCCGCCCGCCCGCTTGATTGACGATGCGGTGCATCTTGTCGTGCATCGCATTCAGCGTCGCCATGTCAAATAGCCCGCGACCGATTCCGGATTGGTTGGTCGCCACCACGACCCGCCAGCCATTCTGCGTCAGGCGCGCAATGGCTTCCGGGCTGCCGGGAATGGGCTTCCATTCCGCAGGCGACTTGATGTACTGGTCGCTGTCGTAATTGATGACACCGTCACGATCCAGAATGATCAGTTTCATTTGTTTCAGCGACAAGACGCTGGTTCCGGGTCGTCGCGTGAATCAGGCGGCAAGTCGCGAGATGTCCGCGACGCGGTTCATCAGACGGTCAAGCTGTTGCAGCAGGGCCAGGCGGTTGGCGCGCACCGCAGCGTCTTCCGCATTCACCATCACCTGTTCGAAGAACGTGTCCACTGCGCCACGCGCCCCGGCGAGCGTCCGCAATGCGGCGCTGTAATCGCGGCGTCCGAACTCGGCGTCGACATCCGACTGCAGTGACTGCAGGACCTCATGCAACGCCTTTTCCGCCGCTTCCACCAGCAGCCCGCTGCTGACCGCGGACGGCACGGTATCGGCCTTCTTGAGAATGTTTCGAATGCGCTTGTTGGCTGCCGCCAGTGCCTCGGCTTCCGGCAGTTTCCGGAATTCGATGACGGCCTTCACTCTTGCAACGACCTCGTTCAGCGGCGGCATCAACGCGATCACGGCATCGACCGCGGCACGATCGTGGGCCACGACCAGCTGGTTGCGGTAGCGTTCGTAGATGAAGGTGCTCACTGCCGCATCAGTGGTTTCGGCGATCGGTCCGGAAGCAAACGTCTCCCGCGTGAACGCCAGCAGGTCGGACAGCGCGAGAACCGGCGCGTCAGCTGACTTGGCGACAAGATCCAGCGCTTCGAAAACACTGATGGCGCCCAGTGCCGCGCGGCGCAGGCCGAAGGGATCCTTTTCGCCCGTGGGCACATTGCCGATGCCGAACATGCCCACCAGCAGTTCAGTGCGATCCGCAAGGTACAGGCAGGCGCTGACAAGGTTGCCGGGGTCGGACAGGTCGCTGGCCCGCAACAGGTACTGATCCTTGAGGGCGCGCACGACTGCATTCGGTCGGCCTTCGTGTTCGGCGTAGTAGCCGCCCATCAGGCCTTGCAGTTCCGGAAATTCGCCGACCATGCCGGAGAGCAGGTCCGCCTTGGACAGTTGCGCCGCCTCGCGGGCGTGGGCGACGCTCGCGCCCATGCGCGCGGCGATGAACTCCGCGACGAGTTCCAGGCGCCGCACACGATCGAGCTGACTGCCCAGCTTGTTATGGAAAACGATCGAGGCGAGTTGCGGAACGCGGTCTGCAAGCCTGGTTTTCTTGTCGGTTTCGAAGAAGAATCGCGCGTCCGACAGTCGCGGCCTGACCACGCGCTGGTTGCCCTCGACGATGTTGCGCGGATCGGCCAGTTCCATGTTGCTGACGATGAGGAAGCGATTGGTCAGCTTGCCCTGGCCGTCGAACAACGGAAAATACTTCTGGTTGGCGCGCATGGTGAGAATCAGGCATTCCTGCGGGACGGCCAGGAATTCAGCTTCGAACTGGCCGACATAGATGGTGGGGAATTCAACCAGCGCTGTGACTTCATCCAGCAACGGCGCGATCGATTCCGGGGTCCCCAGTGAGGCGCCGCATTCCACCGCCTTCAGACCGAGTTGCCGTTCGATCTCGGCCTTGCGTTCCTCAAAGGAGGCGATCACCTTGCCGTGCGCGCGCAGCGCCTCTTCCCAGGCATCGGCGGCCGCAACGTCGATGTCCTTCACGCCCTGGAAACGGTGCCCGTGCGTGACGCGGCCGGCCTCGATGCCGAGCACGGCAACTGGCACGACTTCGCTGCCATGCAGGGCGACCAGCGCGTGTGCCGGGCGTACGAACGACACGGTCGTCGTGCCGTCCTCGAGTTGATAGCCCATGACCTTCGGGATGGGCAGTTTGGCGAGCGCCTTCTCGAGGGCCAGTTGCAGTCCCTGAGCCAGTGGCACGCCGGGTATGGATTGCGTCAGGTAGACGTATTCGGTATCGCCTTCCGTCCTGCGCTCGGTCTGGTCGGCCGAGGCGCCTTCCTTCTCGAGACGCTTCTTCAAGGCGGCGGTGGCCTGTCCGGCGGCATCGAAGGCCACCTTCGAGGGCATCAGTTTCCTGGTTTCGGTCCGGCCCGCCGATTCACTGGCGACGGACGGCACCAGCACCGCGAGCCGGCGCGGCGTGGCGAAGGAGCGCGCCACGACCGTTCTGGCAACGAATCCACTTGCAGCCAGTTCCTCGAACAGCGAACTGGAAAAACTGGCGCCGAGTGCCGAGAGTGCTTTCGGCGGCAACTCTTCCGTGAACAGTTCGACCAGCAGATTCGCGCTCATGCCGCGTCTCCCGCGCGCTCGGCCAAAGCGGCTTGCAATGCCGGAAGATCGATGCCCAGTCGTGTCAGGGCATCCTGCTTGCACATCGGAAAACCCGCCTGGATGCGCGAGTCGAGATAAGACTGTGACACGCTGCGCGCCATGTTGCGTATGCGACCGATGTAGGCGGCACGCTCGGTGACCGAAATGGCGCCGCGTGCGTCCAGCAAGTTGAACGCGTGTGCCGCCTTGAGCACCATTTCATAGGCGGGCAGCGCGAGATGGACGCCCATGAGTCGTTTGGCCTCGGACTCGTAGTGGCCGAAATGCTCGAACAGCATCGCGACATTGGAATGTTCGAAGTTGTAGGTCGATTGCTCGACTTCGTTCTGGTGATAGACGTCGCGGTAGGTGACGCCGGGCGTGCCGTCTGCGTTGCGGGTCCAGACCAGGTCGAACACGTTCTCGACGCCCTGCAGGTACATGGCGAGGCGTTCGATCCCATAGGTGATCTCGCCGGTGATCGGCTTGCAGTCGATGCCCCCGACCTGCTGGAAATAGGTGAATTGCGTCACTTCCATGCCGTTCAGCCACACTTCCCAACCCAGCCCCCAGGCGCCGAGCGTGGGATTTTCCCAATCGTCTTCCACAAAACGCACGTCGTTCTGCTTCAGGTCCAGACCGATCGCCGACAGGGACCCCAGGTACAACTCCAGGATGTCGCGCGGGGCGGGTTTGAGCACCACCTGATACTGATAGTAGTGCTGCATACGGTTCGGATTTTCACCGTAGCGCCCGTCCTTGGGACGGCGCGAGGGCTGCACATAAGCCGCTTTCCAGGGCTCGGGACCGATGGCTCGCAGGAAGGTCGCGGTGTGCGATGTCCCGGCGCCCACTTCCATGTCGTAGGGTTGCAACAGGGCGCAACCCTGGCGGTTCCAGTAGTCCTGCAGGCGGAGTATGAGTTCTTGGAAGGTCAGCATGGGAGTGCCACAAAAGCGGGGTCAGGACAGCGCGCGATTTTACTGGCTTTCCGAGAGTCGGTCAGGACATTCGTCCCGGGTTGCCGTCGGCGTGATGGCCGGCCCGTCGTGACGCCTTTCTTCTTGTCAGGGCGGCCAGCCATGCCGTCAGCAGCATGCCTGCCACGGCTGCCATCACCAGACTGTTTCCCCATATCACGTAGGGAGTCCTTCCGGACATGGGTTGCGTCACGCCGCGCAGCACTCCCTCGGAAAACTGCGGCAGTTGCGATACCACCGTGCCGTGTGCGTCGATGATGGCCGTGACACCGGTATTGGTCGCGCGCAACATCGGGCGGCCGGTCTCGATGGCGCGCATTCTCGATATCTGGAGATGCTGGCTGGGGGCCAGCGAGTTGCCGAACCAGGCCACGTTGCTGGCGTTGACCAGCAGATTGGCGTCCGGAAGTTGCCGGATGATTTCTTCGCCGAAGGCGTCTTCATAGCAGATATTGATCGCCACCTTCACACCGCCTGCCAGTTCCAGCGGACTCTGGTCGAGTCGGCCGCGGCTGAAGTCCGACAGGGGGATGTGCAGCAGATCGAGTGCCCAGCCAAACGCAGGCGGAATGAATTCGCCGAAGGGAACCAGGTGCGATTTGCGATAGGCCTGCGATGGCGATGACCCCAGGGTGACCATCGCGTTGTAATAGGCGCCCGAACGGTCGCGCAACGGCGCGCCGATCAGCAAATCGGCCGAGGCGGTCGCCGCCAGTTTCTCCAGCGACTCCAGGTAGCCGGGATCGACCAGGTCGAGGAAACGCGGAATGGCTGTTTCGGGCAGGACGACGATGCGGGCGTCAACGCCATCGATCAGGCGGCGATAGGTGCCCAGCGTTTCCGCATACCGGGCGGGGTCGAACTTCATGGACTGCGGAATGTTTCCCTGCACCAGCGCTACCGGTACCGGTGCACCTTCGGGCTGCGTCCAATCCGGATAGCGCAGCAGCCAGCCGGACAGCAGCAGTGAAGCCATGCCGGCGACCGCCGCGAGTCGCTTCAGGCCATTGCAGGACATGGCATACGCAATGAGTCCCGCGGTCAGGGTGGTTGCAAGGGTGACGGCATAGACCCCGCCCAGCGGTGCAAATCCAGCCAGCGGCGAATCAGCTTGCGAATAGCCGACGGCGAGCCATGGGAAACCGCTGAACAGCCAACCGCGCAGCCACTCGGTGAGGGTCCATAGCGCC
>CANIIN010000005.1 GCA_947467405.1 Betaproteobacteria bacterium
AAGGCAACGCAGCAAGGTTGTCTTGCCAACGCCATTGGGTCCAATAATCGCAATCTTCTCGCCCGCTTCAACAGTGAACTCTACTGCCTTGAACAGCGGTTTGCCGTAGCCCTTCTCCATCGCCGCGACCTCCACCGCAAGACGATGAAGCTTTTCCTTTTCGTCGAAATCGAACCGGATGTATGGATACTGACGACTGGACGGTTTGACGTCGTCCACCTTCAATTTCTCAATCTGCTTCATGCGCGACGTGGCTTGTCTGGCCTTGGACTTGTTGGCGCGGAAACGCCGCACGAACTCCTCCAGATCGGCGATACGATCCTTGGTCCTCGCGTTGGATGACTCCTGCTGCTGCCTGGCCAGCGTAGAGGCCTCCATGTAGTCGTCGTAGGTTCCGGGATAGACACGGATCTGGCCATAGTCGACATCGGCCATGTGGGTACAGACACTGTTCAGGAAATGCCGGTCATGCGAAATGATGACCATCGTGCTGGTTCGCCGGTTCAGAATGTCTTCCAGCCAGCGTATCGAGTTGATATCCAGATTGTTGGTGGGTTCGTCAAGCAGCAGGATTTCGGGATCGCCAAAGAGCGCCTGGGCGAGCAGCACGCGCAGTTTCCAGCCCGGCGCCACCTCGCTCATCGGCCCCTGGTGCTGCTCTATCGGCACGCCCAATCCCAGAAGCAGTTCTCCGGCCCGCGCCTCGGCGGTGTAGCCGCCGTATTCCGCGTACTTCGCCTCCAGGTCGGCTGCGCGCATGTAGTCTTCTTCGGAAGACTCCGCATTGGCGTAGATGGCATCCCTCTCCTCCATCGCCTTCCACATGGCGTCGTGCCCCATCATCACGACCTCGAGGACTCGCCGGTCTTCATAGGCGAACTGATCCTGACGGAGCTTGCCCAGACGCTCACCGGAATCTATCGCGACCGATCCGCCGGATTGCTCAAGGTCCCCCCCCAGTATCTTCATGAACGTCGACTTGCCGCAGCCGTTTGCCCCGATCAAACCATAGCGATTTCCTCCGCCAAATTTCACGGAGACATTTTCAAAGAGGGGCTTTGCCCCGAACTGCATGGTGATACCTGATGTGACGATCATTTTGTTGCTAACGTGGAATGAGTTTTTGAAAAAGTGCCCTGGCCATCGGCTCGAATTTCAAGGCGATGCAAGACGGGAAGTAGAATAACGCGAGGCGCGAACCATACACGAGGGAAACTGCCTGGACAATGCAGCAAACCCGCACGGTCCCGTGCAAGGCGGCTTCCTATGCTTTTGCAGGACCGCGACGGCGACGGGCCTCGAACAGGCAAACGCCACTTGCTACGGACACATTCAGACTGGCGACACTGCCCCCCATCGGGATGCGCACCAGCAGGTCGCAACTTTCCCGCGTCAACCTGCGCATGCCCTCACCTTCGGCCCCGAAAACCCAGGCCGTGGCAGCAGGCCAGTCGGCATCATACAGACCCTGCTCCCCCCGTTCGTCCGTGCCAATGATCCAGATATCGCGTTCCTTGAGTTCTGCAAGCGTGCGGGCGAGGTTCGTCACCATGAAATAAGGAACAACTTCCGCGGCGCCGCTGGCCACCTTCGAAACCGTTGCGCCGATTCCCGCCGCACGATCCTTGGGAGCAATCACCGCGTGAACGCCGGCGGCATCGGCCACTCGCAGACACGCCCCCAGGTTATGCGGGTCGGTGATCCCGTCCAGCACCAGTAGCAACGGCGGATCGGCTATCCCGTCGAGAAGATCATCCAGACTATTGAAACGCGTGCCGAGCCTGACGTGAGCAATGACCCCCTGATGCCGACCGCCGTGCAGACCGTCCAACCTCTGCGCGGGCACGCGCAACAAACGCACGCCGGCTTTGTCCGCTGCGACAATGACATCCCTTGCCCGCGCATCGTCGCGAGCGGAATCCAGATAAATTTCCGTCACGGCGGCCGGGTCCGCACGCAGGCTCGACAGGACGGCGTGAAAGCCTGCTGCTACACGGGTTCCGCTCACCTGGACTTCCTTCGTCGGTAAACCTGCGGTTCCGCTTCACGTTTGCTCGCCGCCGCGTGCCCCACACTCCGGTTGTTACCATCATTGCGAACCGAGGGTCTGTCAGTTCCTTCGTCAGCGAGAACGAAATCGATCCGGCTTGTTTCCAGATCGACTCGCGCAATCTTCACGCGGACGCGATCGGAAAGGCGATAGCGACGTCCCGTTCGTTCACCAAGCAGTTGATGCTTGGCCGGATCAAACTGGAAATAATCGCTGCCAAGCTCGGATATGTGCACCATTCCTTCGACGTACACGCCGTCCAATGCGACAAAAATGCCGAACCCCGCCACGCCTGAAATGGAACCCTCGAACTCCTCGCCGACCCGATTGCGCATGTAATAGCACTTGAGCCATGACTCGACCTCTCGCGTCGCATCGTCCGCCCGGCGTTCAGTTTGTGAACACTGAATGCCGATATCCTTCCAGTTACCGGGCCGGTATTTTTCGGATGAAAGCACGGCCTTGATTGCCCTGTGCACCAGCAGATCCGGGTAGCGCCGGATAGGCGACGTAAAGTGCGCATAGGACTCATACGCAAGGCCGAAATGACCCACATTCTCCGGACTGTACTGAGCCTGCTGCAGTGATCTCAGTAAAACCGTTTGCAGCAACTGGATATCAGGGCGATCCTTGATCGAGGACAGCAGCTTGGCGTAGTCCTTGGCACCAGGGGTATCGCCTCCCTGCAGATGCAGGCCGAATTCCTTGAGGAATTCACGCAGCGCCGCCAGTTTCTCCTCGGTCGGCCCCTCATGGCAGCGATAAAGGACTGGATGCTCGGCCTGTGCGAGAAAGTCCGATGCGCACACGTTCGCGGCAAGCATGCATTCTTCTATCAACCGATGCGCATCGTTTCTGGCCACCGGAACGATGGCGGCTATCTTGCCCTTGTCATCGAAGACGATCTGGGTTTCGACCGTCTCGAAATCAATCGCCCCGCGCTTGGCTCGCGCCTTGAGCAGCACATGGAACAGTTCGTACAGTGAATGAAGCCTGTCGCCCAAGGCGCCGAGCTTGCGGCCACCTGCGGAATCCGGATCGGAGAGGAACTCCCAGACCTGGTTGTACGTGAGCCGGGCCTTGGAATTCATGACGGCGGGATAGAACTTGTACCGTTTGATGTCACCGGTGGGGCTGATGGCCATGTCGCACACCATGCAAAGCCTGTCGACTTCGGGATTCAGCGAACAGAGCCCGTTGGAAAGCTTTTCAGGGAGCATGGGAATGACACGTCGCGGGAAATAGACGCTGTTCCCGCGCTCCCGGGCTTCTGCATCAAGAACGTCACCATCATCCACGTAATGACTGACGTCGGCGATCGCAACGATCAGCCGAAAGCCCTTGCCTTCGCGCTGCGCCCAGACAGCGTCATCAAAATCACGCGCCGTCTCGCCATCGATGGTGACGAGATCCAGATCACGGATATCCACTCGCCCCTTGATGTCGGATTTTCGAACCTCGGACGGCAACCTTGATGCGCTCGATTTCGCCTTGGCCGAGAACTCGAAGGGCAAATCGTGCTTGCGCAAGGCAATTTCGATCTCCATTCCAGGATCAGTGGCCGCGCCGAGAACTTCCACGACCCGGCCGATCGGCTGGCTTTTGGAATCGGGCTGCCCGACCAATTCAACGACGACGACTTCGCCGCTGTTGGCATTGGCAGTATCAACATGCGGCACCGCGATTTGCTGGCTGATGCGACGATCCGACGGTGTCACGAAAAAGACAGCGTGTTCCTTGTGCAAGGTGCCGACAATGCGAACATTATTCCGCTCCATCACTTCCACGATGGTAGCTTCACGGCGCCCCCTGCGGTCCACCCCCGCCTCCCTGACCATGACACGATCGCCATGCAGCACCCTGCGCATTTCACGGGGATTCAGATACAGGTCGGCGCCGCGCCGCTCCATCTCGCCGTCGGGAACGACGAAGCCGAAACCATCCGGATGCCCCACAACACGCCCCGCAATCAAATCGAGTTTGCGCGCAACCAGCAGCGCCCCCTTGCGATTCCGCAGCAATTGCCCGGCCCGTTCCATGGCGCCAAGTCGGCGCACAAAGAGTTCCAGTTCCTTCTTCTTGATACCCAGCATTTTTGCGAGGTCGCGTTCGTCAATGGGAACGCCTTCGCCAGCGAGCACCTCAAGAATGTACTCACGGCTTGGAATCGGCTCGTCGTAGCGCTCCATTTCCCGTTTTAGAAAAGGATCGTCTTTCCGATCCCAATTCCGTGTCGGTGAATTTCTTTCATCGTGGCTATTCTTCATTCGCCAATTATCCTGTAAAATACCGGCCGGTCGTTGATAAACGCAACGATGCCCAGATGGCGGAATTGGTAGACGCACCAGGTTCAGGTCCTGGCGATCGCAAGATTGTGGGGGTTCGAGTCCCTTTCTGGGCACCAATGCATGAACGGGGAATCCGGTTCCGGATCCCCGCATCAGGTCTGATTCCTTTTGAAACAGACCTAGGTTCTTAAATTCCCGTGCAGACCTCAGGCCCTCTTCAGAATCAGGGTACGACAGGAATATCTTCGGGTTTCATCAGGTCATACTTCTCGAACGGCTGATGAATCCACGGACTTTCGGTCAAGTAGCTGACGTAATAGTCCGGCACGTAGTTGGAACAGGCCTTGTACCAAATGACCGCCGTCCTGATTTCCCTGATGGCCGGGAAGTCACCGAACAAGTGGCGCTTGACCACATCCAGCGTGATGCCCGAGTCCACTAGATCATCGACCAGCAAAACACTGTCTCCGAGCGATGCCGTAGACATGGTCATGTGCCTGGCGACAGTCAACTCACCTCTTTCGCTCCCCGCCTCACCGACATATGACTGGGTCGAGATGATGGCGAGCGGCAGCTTGAATATCCGGGACAGTACGTCTCCGATGCGCATCCCGCCACGAGCAATGCAGATAATCTGATTGAATTCCCACTTCGAGTCCCTTAGCGCAACGGCCAAGCGCTCGATCGACTCATGGTACTGATCCCAAGACACGTTTAAATCGGACATTATGCAACCCCGGACAACGTCACGCGAACGGATGACGCAGAACAATCGTTTCTTCGCGATCCGGACCGGTGGAAATCATGTCAACAGACACGCCCAGCAACTCCTGAATTCGCTCCAGGTAGTTGCACGCCGCCTTCGGGAGACCATCATAGCGTTTCACGCCCACGGTACTCTCGTTCCAACCGGGCCAGTCTTCGTAAATCGGCTCGCACCGTGCCGTATCCTCGGCGCCGGCAGGCAGGAGATCGCTGACCTTCCCATCGATCTTGTAGCCAATGCACACCTTGACCAGTTCCATTCCATCCAGAACATCGAGCTTGGTGACACACAGCCCTGACACGCCATTGATCTGCACAGCTCTCTTGAGTGCGGCCGCGTCAAACCAGCCACAGCGCCGCGGACGCCCGGTTGTCGCGCCGAATTCATTGCCGCGCGTACGAAGCATTTCTCCGGTCGCATCTTCAAGTTCGGTAGGAAATGGCCCCGACCCGACGCGCGTGGTGTAGGCCTTGGTAATGCCGAGAACATAGTGAAGGCTCATCGGTCCGACGCCGGCACCCGCCGACGCAGCACCTGCCACGCAATTGCTCGACGTCACAAATGGATAGGTTCCGTGGTCCACGTCAAGCAGAGTTCCCTGTGCGCCTTCGAACAGCAGGTTGTGCCCGGCCTTGTTGGCCTCATACAGCGCACGGGGTACATCGGCGACAAAAGGTGTCAACCTGCTCCCCAGCTGCAGCGCTTCGTCCCTGGTCTTTGCAAAATCCACTGCCGAGGCACCCAGGTACTTGGTCAGCACGAAATTATGATATTCGAGCGATTCTTCCAGCTTGGCGGAAAATCGCTCCGGCACCAGCAGATCCTGCAAGCGAATGGCTCGACGGGCAACCTTGTCTTCGTATGCAGGGCCGATTCCCCTTCCGGTCGTGCCGATCTTGCCCTTTCCCTTGCGGGCTTCGCGAGCCACATCAACAGCTGCGTGATACGGCAGAATCAATGGACAGGCCTCGGAAATCAACAGCCGACCCGCGACATTCACCCCACCCGCCGCCAGTTCGTCCAATTCCTGAAGCAGCGCCTGCGGCGACAGGACAACGCCATTGCCGATATAGCATATGACGTCTGGACGCAGAACTCCTGACGGCACAAGGTGCAGTACGGTCTTCTTGCCTGCAATGACAAGAGTGTGGCCTGCATTGTGTCCGCCCTGAAAGCGAACTACGCCCTGTGCGTGATCAGTGAGCCAATCAACAATCTTGCCTTTGCCCTCGTCGCCCCACTGCGTCCCTATGACAACAACATTCTTGGTCATCTTGAGTACTTTCGGCCTTCAATATCGTTCAACGCGAAGAACCCCGCCACCAGGGCAAATCCGTCACGTCGCAATATAGACACTGGATTACCCATATGCCCGGTGGATGCCATCTGGCAAAACACAGTCGCGCCTGAGCAGCCCGACCTCGTTGGTGCAATAGCATCAATAGCCATCATTGGATCGCCCTGACATGCCAAACCCCGCTGTCCAGAACAAGTGTTCTGTCACATCCCAATTCGTTGTTAGCCTGCTCATGACCGGGCAATTCAGCAATGACGATTTCACCTTCCGCACGCAATCGATCGACAAGATTCCTCAATTCCCCATCGTCAACGAGCGGGCTAAGTATGCCGCGTCTAACCTGAATACCGCCAACCCCGCTGGCGAAATCCATCAGATCCATGCTGAAACCGGTGGCCGGGCGCGCACGCCCGAAGGCTTTGCCTACCTCATCGTATCGTCCGCCCAAAGCCACCGCGCTGGCGCGTCCCGGCACGTAGGCCGAGAAGACCACGCCACTGTGGTAACGATAGCCGCGCAGATCGGCCAGATCGATGCTGACGTCATAACTTGCCCCATCAGTCAGCCGCTCCAGGTCGGTCAGCGCAGCATGAATCTCCGGGAGATCGGGCAAGTATCGCTTCGCATCGGCAAGGACACCATGAGCCCCATAAAGCTTCGGCAGCAAGCGCAGGGCTTCGCCGACACGTCCGTCAAGCGAAGCGGACAATTCCGTCACTTCTGGAATGTCTTTCGACACCAGCGCGGCGAGCAATCGACGTTCCAGGTCGGCCTCGACTTTTCCATGTCTGCATAGCGAGCGAAATACGGCGACATGACCAATATCGATTCTGGCGTCATTCCGGCCGCAGGCTGACAGAGCCTTGAAGAGCAGGGTCTGGATTTCCAGGTCGCTTTCGATGCCCGCATGGCCATATATTTCCGCCCCGATCTGCACTGGCTCGCGGGTAGAGTCCTGTCCCCGAGCACGGGTATGGAGCACACTGCCGCAATAGCTGAGCCGGGCAACACCGACTCTGTTGAGCAGATGCGCATCAATTCTCGCCACTTGGGGAGTGATGTCCGCGCGGAGTCCCATCATCCGGCCGGAAATCTGGTCCACGAGTTTGAAGGTGCGCAGATCGAGATCCTCGCCTGTTCCGGTTAAAAGGGACTCAACGTACTCGAGCATCGGCGGCATGACAAAGAGGTAGCCATGCACCCTAAACAGCTCGAGCAGACGCGCGCGCAGGTACTCCACACGTTGCGCTTCCGGTGGAAGGATGTCCTGAATATTCTCCGGAAGAAGCCAGTTACGCATATCAGTATCGATGTCGAATGCTTGGAAGGCGCATCAGCGCGCCATGAAAAGGACTGTCAGCCCGGACAACATGGCCACCAATCCGAAAATGCGCAGTTGCCCGTCGCCAACGACTGCGATGCGATTTACGGCACTGCGCCACAGCGAAGGCGCCATGAAAGGGACAACACCCTCGAGAATGAACAGCAACCCCACGGCCGTAAGAAGATGACTCGCCAAGCCCGATACGGCTACTTGCCGCCCCTGCCCGGAGTTCTGAAATATTTGAAAAAATCGGAACTCGGCTCCATGACCAGAACGTCGCTCTTGCTCTTGAAGCCGGCTCTGTATGCCTCCAGGCTCCGGTAGAACGAGTAGAACTCCGGATTCTCGTTGAAGGCTTGAGCGTAAATGGCCGAAGCCTTGCGGTCGCCCTCACCCTTGATGCGCTGAGCATCCTTGTAGGCCTCGGCAATGATGATTTCGCGCTCCTTGTCCGCTTCCGCACGGACCTTCTCTCCGTCCGAAAAGCCCTGAGAACGAAGCTCGGATGCGACGCTCTTTCGCTCCGCATCCATACGCCGGAACACCGACTCACTGACTTCCTGCGGAAGCTCAACACGCTTGAGCCGGACATCGACGATATCCACGCCGATCTTCTTCGCGTCCTCCTCGACCTTGTCCCGAACGACTTCCATGATCTTGTCCCTTTCCCCCGAGACGACATCGTGGACGGTGCGCTTGCCGAACTCTTCTCGTAACGCCGAGTTCACAGTCTGAGCAAGCCGCGTCTGGGCACGGACTTCATCGCCCTGTACGCTGATGTAGTACTGCTTCAGATCCAGGATCTTCCACTTGACGAAGGAGTCAACGAGCACGTTCTTCTTCTCGGAAGTAATGAAGCGCTCCGTATCGGGATTGTCCAACGTCAGTATGCGGTTATCGAAATAGCGCACGTTCTGGATCAGCGGCCATTTGAAATGCAGGCCCGGCTGCTCGATGATTTCCTTGATTTCCCCTAACTGGAAGACCAGCGCCCTTTCACGCTGATCCACGGTAAAGACCGACAAGGCACCGAGCACGACGGCGGTGACCAGAACGGCGATAGAGATACCTGCACGATTGTCCATTACCGGTCTCCTCGCTCTCTTGCACGAAGTGCGTCCCTGGACCTCGCTCCGGCATCCGGCGGCGGGGCAACGGGCTCAACCTGCGCAGGCAACTTTGGCCCAGGCGACGCGGCTGCGGGTTCACCCAGTGCACTGGCACCAGACATCTGGATGATCTTGTCGAGCGGCAGGTACAGCATTTGGCTTCCGGCACGGGCATCGACCATGACCTTCGAGGTCGACGTCAGAATCTGCTGCATCGTGTCGAGATACATGCGCTCGCGCGTCACCACTGGCGCCTTGTTGTACTCGATGACGATGGACTTGAAGCGTGACGCCTCACCCTCTGAATTCGCAATCACGCGCTGCTTGTATCCATTTGCCTCTTCCATGAGTCTGGCGGCCGTTCCGCGAGCCTTAGGAACGACGTCGTTGTAGTAGGCCTGCCCCTCGTTCTTCTGGCGCTCGAGATCCTGCTTGGCCCGTACGGCATCGTCAAATGCGGCCTGAACCTGCTCCGGCGGCTGAGCGTTCTGCATCGTGACCTTGCTGACAGCGATGCCGGTGTTGTACCGGTCAAGAATCTCCTGCATGAGCTTCTGCGCCGCTACCGCCACCTGCTCGCGGCCTTCGTAAAGGACGAAATCCATCTTGTTCTTGCCTACGATCTCCCGGAATGCCGTCTCCGCAGCCTGCATGACGGTCTCCTCCGGGCGCCGATTGTTGAACAAGTATTCCTGCGGGTCCTTGAGGATGTACTGGACGGCGAACTGTATGTCGATCATGTTCTCGTCGTCAGTCAACATCAGCGACTCACGCAGCACTTTCGTCTTGACGCTGTTGCGATATCCAACCTCGACCGTGCGGACTCCGGTCAGGTCCACGATCTCATGGGTCTGGAGCGGAATCGGTAGCCGCCAACGCAGGCCGGCGTTCGTGACCTCGGAGAATTTCCCGAAGGTCAGAACAACCCCTCGCTGGCCCTCCACAACGATATAGAAGCCGCTTGCAAGCCAGACCACGGCTATCAAGCCGACAACCAAGCCAAACCCGCCACCAATCTGGCGCATGCTCGGAGGTTCAGACCCGCCTCCTCCAGGCGCGCGCCTGCCCCCGAATATGCCATTCAGCTTGCGGCTGAAATTGCGCCACATCTCATCGAGATCCGGAGGACGCTGATTGTCGCCGCCCCCGCTTCCGCGCTTGCCCCATTGGGGGTCATTCAATGACATAGATGTATCCCGGGAAACCGGTTCAGTTTGAGATGTAAAGGGATATCAGAGCGCTGATTGCAAAAAACCGCTCTGCCTTCTACCACTAGTAATAGCCGACCGACGATCCTTCCGCACCACCGAGCGCCTGCACAGTTCTCAGGGCAGCTTTTGATACCGCGAATTCAGTCAGTGCGATGCGTAGTCCTTCAAGACCAACACCCGTTCTGGCACTAAGCCGAACGCGCGAAATCTTACCATATTCATCTCTGTCATAGCCCGCTCCGACGTCGCTCTTGTCGATCTTGTTCCAGACCAGGATCTGCGGAATTGCGCCAGCACCGATTTCCACCAGAACCTTGTTGACTTCATCGATCTGGTCGTTCCGTACGGCACTGCTGGAATCAACGATGTGAAGCAGCACATCGGCATGAACCGTCTCTTCCAGAGTAGCCCGAAAGGCTTCGATCAGGGTGTGCGGCAATTCCCTGATAAAACCGACGGTGTCGGACATCACCAATTGTCCGGTGCCCTCCATGTAAAGACGCCTTGTCGTGGTGTCCAATGTGGCGAAAAGTTGGTCTGCCTCATAGCTGCCTGCATGAGTCAGTTTGTTGAAAAGGGTGGATTTTCCGGCATTGGTATAGCCCACCAGCGAGACCGAAAGAATGCCGCTCCTGTGTCGCGATCGACGCTGAACGTCACGCTGCTTCTTGATGCGGACCAATTCGTCCTTGACTACTTTGACGCGTCGACCGATCAGGCGGCGGTCGATTTCCAACTGAGTTTCGCCCATCCCCCCCAGAAACCCGGTGCCGCCTCGTTGGCGCTCAAGGTGCGTCCATCCTCGAATCAGCCTGGTCGAGGATCGCTCCAGTTGCGCCAACTCGACCTGCAACTTCCCTTCATGGCTCTTTGCCCGTTGCGCAAAAATATCAATGATGAGGGATGCCCGGTCTACGACACGAATCCCCAAGGCCTTTTCCAGATTTCTTTCCTGAGCCGGGGATAATTCATGGTTGAAGATGACCATCCCTGCATTCTCGCGCTGCGCAGCCGCACGTATTTCCTCAACCTTCCCTGATCCGGCAAACAACGCCGAATCCGGCTTGCTGCGTTTGCCGGAAATATAGGCATGGGGGACGATTCCAGCGCTAACAGCCAGAAGTCCGAGTTCCTCAAGGCTTTCCAGGAAACCCATCTGCCCGAAATCAAGGCCTACCAGGATGGCACGATCAGGTTCGTGCTCCCGGTTACGCATAGCGCCTGACCATCAGTTGGGTGTCAAACCGTTAGACCGACACGGTTGCGCGGCCGGGCAACAGTTCCAGTCGGATCAGTTCTCGCCGGAGTGCTCAATAGAGAAATTGACCGCTCTGGATGGCACAACCGTCGAAATCGCGTGTTTGTAGACCATCTGGGTGACGGTATTCTTGAGCAGTACGACGTACTGGTCGAAAGACTCGATCTGACCCTGCAATTTGATTCCATTGACAAGATAGATCGAAACCGGAACGTGTTCCTTCCGAAGCGTGTTCAGGAATGGATCTTGTAAGAGTTGTCCCTTGTTGCTCATGGATGAGCCCCCCGCTTTCTTATTCAGGCTTCTACTCTAATCGATTTTTTCCGGTGCCGCCAAGATTTCCGCGCAATCAATGCGTCATGCGCGCGGACGGACGTAGGGATTGCGTCCGGTGCGGAACTCGATCCGCAGCGGCGTACCTTCCAGACTGAATGTCTTCCTGAAAGTCGCCTCGAGATAGCGTCTGTACGTGTCGGGTATCGTGTCAAGCGCGTTGCCATGAACGATGACCACTGGCGGATTCCTTCCGCCTTGGTGGGCAAACCGCAGCTTGGGCCGGCCAGTACCCGATCTTGGTGGCTCCTGCTTGGCCACTGCCGCCAGAAGCACCCTGGTCAGCCGGGGAGTAGGAAGTTTGATCATGGCCGCATGATAGGCTCGGTCAACAGATGCCATCAGAGGCCCCAACCCCTGTGCGTTTCGGGCAGAAATGTAGTGGAACGCCGAGAACGACAGGAAATTCAGTTTCCGCGCTATGGCCCGTTTGACCATGTCGCGCTGGTAGTCATCCAGACCGTCCCACTTGTTTACCGCCACCACCAATGCACGTCCGCGCTCCAGAATGAATCCGGCGATATGTGCATCCTGCTCTGATATATCCGAATGGGCATCAAGAACCAGCACCGTGACATTGGACTCATCGATCGCCTGAAGGGTCTTGACCACCGAAAACTTTTCAACAGCCTCGAAGACCTTTCCCTTGCGGCGAACACCGGCCGTATCAATCAGGGTGTAGTGCTTGTCGCCGAACTCGAAATCCACATGGATGCTGTCGCGAGTCGTTCCCGGCTGATCAAACGCGATCACCCGCTCAGCGCCGACCAACGCGTTGACCAGCGTTGACTTGCCTACATTCGGCCGCCCGACGATGGCAATTTTCGGAGTGCCGTCGTCGCTCTCCTCCTCCTCGTCAGCATCCTCTGGAAATGGCGCGAGAACTCCCTCCAGTAGCTCTCGGATGCCGTCCCCGTGAGCTGCCGAAATGGCATTGGGCTGTCCCAGCCCCAGTTCATGAAACTCCGATTCGGCAATGTCGCTGTTCATGCCTTCGGCTTTGTTCACGACGAGCCATACCGGTCTGCCGATGCGCCGCAGTCCATCCGCAATCTGCCGGTCATGCGCCGTCACGCCCATTCTGGCGTCAACCAGGAACACAATCACGTCCGCTTCTGCAATGGCAGCCTCGGTCTGGCGAGCCATTTCGGCAAACATGCCGTCCTTTGACTCCGGCTCCAGGCCACCGGTATCGACGACGAGAAACGGACGCTCGCCGATGCGCCCCATTCCATAGTGACGATCCCGGGTCAACCCGGGGAGATCGGCCACCAACGCATCTCGCGTTCGGGTCAGGCGATTAAAGAGGGTGGACTTGCCCACATTGGGGCGTCCGACCAGCACGACTATCGGTTTCATGATTGTTTAGTTTCCGCCAAGATGGCCTGGAAAGGGATGTTTGAAAGATTCCGCACGCCCCTTGGGGCGAACATCCTGCTATCGAGAAGGACTCGCCTGGGGCCGCTAACGAAGCGCGAGGGCATACAGATTCCCGTTGCGGGTCTGCACCAGAAAACCTGACACGAGCGGTATTGGTGCAGCCGCAATTCCGCTGCCATCCGTTGCAAATCGACCTGTCAAGGCGCCTGTATCCCTGGACAGCAAGTGAACATTGCCCTGTATATCGCTGACCACGACATCATTGCCCAGAGCCAGCGGCGTGGTCAGGTTACGTCGAGCCAGCGCCTCCTGCTTCCATACGCTGGTCCCGGTCGAACGATCCAGCGCATGAACAGCACCCTTGTCATCGCTGACGAAGAGATATCGTGCATCCGCCTGCAACCCCGAAAAACTGGACATTTCCCGAGCCCAGAGCGCCGCGCCGGTATTGATATCGAAGCAGGCGACCCGCCCCTGAAAAGCCACGGCACATACTTCCCGCTCAGAGAGCCAAGGCAACCCTACGACGTCGGTCACTCGCTCCAATTCCGTCGATCCCTTGGGCAACGCAACCGTCGACTCCCAGCGCACACCACCGTTGGAAAGCGCAATGGCGACCAACTTTCCGCCTGAGAAACCTGCATAGGCGTAACCACGTTGAACCACCAGACCAGCAGGACTTCGAATCGAAAGCGACCCCGCCGAACGCTGGTACACCCATCGCCGGCGTCCATCCCTGGCATCCAGTGCGAACACCCGGCTGTCGGAACTCCGCACAATGACCATATCTCCGGCCACAACAGGCGCCGCGAGCATCTCGCTGGAAACACGCGTGCGCCAACGCAAGGCTCCATCCTTGCTGGAAAATGCCATGACCTCGCCATCCACCGTGCCGGCCACGACCAGATCCGCATCGGCTCCGACTCCGCCGGACAGTTTGCTTCCCGCAGCTATTCTCCAGATCTGACGTCCCGTCTGGGCATCAATCTGCGTAATCCCGCCTTCCTGTGACGCGGCATAAACCTGCCCGGCGACTACGGCCGGAAAAAAGACCGATGCCCCTGCTCCGCCGACGCTGGATTGCCATACGGACCGCATGGGAACGGCGTTGCTAATGTTGGGCAGCTCCGGAAGCTTGACGGGTTCATTGCCCCACCAATCAAAGGGATTCAGGCTGGGTAGACTGGAGCAGCCCGCAACAAGCAGGACTGCTGCAATGGAAAGCGCGCGTCCCCACATCAGGAGTCACCCAAAGCATCCAACTTCAGCCGTACAACTTCCCGAACAGAGGGGTCCAATTTGTCATTCTGGTCCAATGCAGCTTTATAGGCAGACCGCGCATCAGGAATCTTCTTCTGCGCAACGAGGACGTCCCCCCGCATCGAATAGTAAAGTGCCTCGAATCCCGTCGGGGGCTTGCCCCCCACCGCGCGGGAAGCCTCGTCCAAGGCATTTTCATCAAGCAATACGGCAGCCAGTCTCAGACTGGCCAGTGCCTTGATGTCTTCGCTCCGCGCCTTGGCCACTGCCCACTCCAGCTGCGCCCGCGCGGTCTTGCTGTCGCCGGACTGAAAATGCACCTTGGCCGAAATCAGGGCTGCCAAGGGGGCATACGCCGTGCGTGGGTACTGCTCCAGTATGGCACCTGCCGTATCGCGAACGGCCTTGGTATCGTTCGTCCGTGCGGCCCGCTGCAACTGTTCGTACATCGCTCCAGCCGACGCAGACTGCGACCGCTGGTACCAGTTCCAACCGTTCCACGCCAAAATCACCGCGAGAATGACGATCAGCACCGCAACGATCAGCCCCCCGTTGTCCTTCCACCAGGCTTTTAGCGAAGCCAGCTGTTCCTGTTCTTCAAGGTCGTATGTGCTCATTCCTGGGTCCACTCTTCGTCATTGCTAAATAGAAAGTCGGATAACGATTCAGGGAGCGCTTCCATCCTGACCCTGAACTGGGCTTGTGCAGTACGAAGTGGCTTCACGGTCACTTCCCCTGCGGCAACCTCATCGTCACCGAGAATTATTGAAACCTGGGCACCGCTGGCATCGGCTTTTTTCATCTGGGACTTGAAGCTTCCCGCGCCGCAATGCATGACGACATCCAGTCCGATGTCCCGCAGGCGTTCTGCTATATCGATGACCAGCTCGTCAGCCGCACTTCCCGCGTGCACGACAAAGACATCCGGGCGCGGCTGCAATTCGGACACACGATCCTCCAGAAGGAGAAGAACGCGCTCTACGCCGATGCCAAAACCACAACCCGGGGTAGCCTTGCCGCCGAGTTGCTCGAACAGGCCATCATAGCGCCCGCCTGAGCACACTGCACTCTGCGCGCCAAGTTGGCTCGAAACCCATTCAAATACCGTCAGATTGTAATAGTCCAGCCCTCGAACAAGTCTGGGATTGACGACATATTCGATTCCTGCGCGCTCCAGTCCCTTGCGGACAGAGTCGAAGTTGGCCCTGGATTCCGGCCCCAATGTATCCCACAACTTCGGGGCTGCCTCGATCATGCTCTGCATTGCCGGATTCTTGCTGTCGAGAATCCGCAGCGGATTGGCGTGCAGACGGCGCCGGGCATCTTCATCCAGCGCATCCATGTTCCGCTCGAAGTATTCAATCAACTTACCTCGAAACTGGCGGCGCTCATCGGCGCTGCCAATGGTGTTGATCTGCAGTTCGATACCGTCGATGCCAAGCTGCAGCCACAGCCTTCTCACCATGACCAGAAGTTCGACATCAATGTCCGGCCCCGGGAACCCCAGCGCTTCTGCACCGAACGTGTGGTATTGCCGGTAACGTCCCTTCTGCGGCCTTTCGTGCCGGAAAAGCGGCCCCGAATACCACAGTCGCTGAGGACCCGGATAAAGGAGATTGTGCTCCAGCGCTGCGCGCACGGTGGGCGCCGTCCCCTCCGGTCGAAGCGAGAGGTTTTCACCATTCATGCTATCGACAAAGGAATACATTTCCTTCTCGACGATATCGGTGACCTCACCCACGCCACGCACGAAAAGTTCGGTGCGCTCGACGATAGGCGTCCTGATATTGCGGTACCCATACTGACGGAAGACATCCCGGACCGCCTCTTCGAAGTACTCCCACAGGGGGGCTGAGTCAGGAAGGACGTCGTTCATGCCACGAACGGCTTGGAGAATATTGTTCATTGTTTTGTCTGCAAATGCGGCCTGATCAGGCCAGTGTTCTGATGGGAATGGTTTTGGATGGAACAGGCCCTGCCTTCACCGCTGCCACACTGCCGGCGCGGTAGGTTGAGGCGACATACTGCTCCACAATGATTTGAAATTCCTGGGCAATGTTCTCGCCCTTGAGCGTCACCGTCTTTTCACCGTCTACATAGACCGGCGCAACCGGACGCTCACCGGAGCCCGGCAGGCTGATGCCGATGTTGGCGTGCCGCGACTCGCCGGGGCCATTGACGACGCAGCCCATGACAGCGACACGCATGACCTCCACACCCGGATACTGCGACTTCCAGAACGGCATGCGCTCCCGCAGCCAGGACTGAATGCTGGAAGCCAGTTCCTGAAAATAAGTACTGGTGGTTCGTCCACATCCGGGACAGGCTATGACCATCGGCGCAAAGGACCGGAAACCCATGGTCTGGAGAATCTCCTGTGCGACGACCACCTCGCGCGTCCGATCGCCCCCCGGTTCGGGCGTCAGCGAAACTCTGATCGTGTCTCCGATGCCTTCCTGGAGCAGGACCGACAGCGCTGCCGTGGATGCGACGATTCCCTTCGAGCCCATGCCCGCCTCGGTCAACCCGAGATGAAGCGGATAGTTGCTGCGCCTCGACAGATCCCGATAAACAGCGATCAAGTCCTGGACACCGCTCACCTTGCAGGACAGGATGATCCTGTCGCCAGCCAGACCGATTTGTTCCGCTCTCTGGGCTGACTCCAGCGCCGAGACAATCAGTGCCTCTCGCATGATGGACTGAGGCGATGCCGGATTGACGGACGCTCCATTCTCGTCCATCAATCTGGCGAGCAATTCCTGATCCAGACTTCCCCAATTGACGCCAATGCGCACCGGCTTCTCATAGCGACAGGCCATTTCGATCATGGTGGCGAACTGATCTTCGCGTTTAGCGCCGCGACCGACATTTCCGGGATTGATACGATACTTCGCCAGTGCTTCGGCGCATCCCGGATAGTCAGTCAGAAGCTTGTGGCCGTTGAAGTGAAAATCCCCGACCAGCGGCACGGAACAGTTCCAGGAATCCAGCAATTCGCGAATCCTGTGCACCTGGGCGGCCGCATCGGGCGAGTTCACGGTAATGCGTACAACTTCTGAACCTGCATCGGCCAGTGCCCGCACTTGCCGTGCCGTGCCCTCGGCATCCGCCGTATCGGTATTGGTCATGGATTGGACCATGATCGGCGCGTCGCCGCCGACCCGAACCGTGCCTATCGTTACCTGACGCGTACGTCGGCGCGTCAACACTTGCGATGATTCGATATCAGAACTCATCGCCGCATTACTCCAGCTTCAGTCGCGCCACATCCACCTTCAGGTGTGGACGCAGGTCAACCGGCGTGTTGTTGTAGATAAGCCTTACGTTTGGAGCGTTGCCAATGATGATTTCAAACGGCGGAACGCCCTCCACCATCTGTTCCGTGCCGCCGCGATTGAGCTGAGACATCAGAATCCTGCCGTTGCCCTGCTTGATTTCGACCCACGAATCACGCTCGAACTGCAGAGCAAGCATTCTCGCTCGAGCACCCGGCACACGTGGTTCATTGGCACCTGCCGACGACGGCGCAGTGGAAAGCGGAACGCTTTGACGTGCTGCCGGAACTGGCGCCACAGCGCCTGGAATGGCTGTCGGCACACCGGCCGGCACGGGCGGGGAAATAACCACCGCTTGCCGACTGCCGCCCGGTGGCATGCCGGAAATACCGGATGAATTGGATTCAGTCACCGAAGGAGTCAACGTCACCGGCGCGGCAGTATTCTCTGCTACCGGCTCAGTGACGGGCTGCAACGGAGCGGATTGCGTCGCGGCTTCCTTGTGAATTTCAGGCTCATTCTGCTTGGCAGACAAGACTTCGTCGGAAAAGACCTGCCATAGCCATGAAAACCCGCCGAACTGCCACTCATACGCCACCAGCAGCGCTGCAACGACTGCCATGACGGACACGATGCCGTAGACGTGCGTCGAACGCCGCCCTCCCACGGGAAACGGAATGCTCGTTGAACGAAGATCGACAGAAACCTGTGCTGGAATGTGCCGTCGGTCCAGTTCACTCAATATCGGCGCGGAATCCAACTCAAGCAGTTTGGCATAGCCGCGAATCATGCCACGCACAAAAGTCGTTCCAGGAAGCGCCACGTAGTCATCACGTTCCAAGGCTTCGATCTGGCGCACACCATACTTGAGCCGTTGCGCAACATCCGCGATGGTCAGCCCGCGAGCCAACCGCTGCACCTCCAGCATTGAGCCCGGAGACTTTGCAATCGGTACATCCGACCCCGTTACCTCCGGCGAGTCAGACGAAGTCTCGTCAGGGAGATTCTGACCATCAGTCATATTGTCCCCTGAGCAGCTTCTGGTACTCGGGCGACCCGGCGAACAATCGCCGCAACTGGCCCGTGTAACTGGCCTCGCCATTCCTGTCGCCGACTGCCCTGGCGATCCGCAGCGCCAGCCACAGCGACTCCGACGTCGGCTCCACGATGCGATTGAATCGGTCGACCAGGTTCTTTGAATCTGCCATTTCTCCGCGACGAAACTTCAATTGGGCAAAGCCGATCATGGCAGCCGAATAAGTGGGATCGAGCCTCAAAGCGCGATCAAAGTAGGTGGCCGCATCAGCCTCGAGATTCTTCCGCAATGCACACGACGCTGCCAAGGTATAGGACTTCTGCGGGGTCGCGTAGAGAGGATTGCGCACCGCTGTCATGAAGTAGCGAAGTGACAACTCCTCGCGATCCGAGCCACACAGGAACAGTGCGTAATTGTGATTGATGTCGGGGTCGTTCGGATCGAGGCGCAATGCACGCTCAAAACTCGCCGTGGCCTGCGCATTTTCGCGCAACTCGGCATGCACTAACCCGAGAACGTTGTAAGCCTGCGCGTAGGCTGGATCAGCCCCGATCGCGATGCGAAGCTCCTCAAGAGCGACGGCCAGGTTACCCAACTGATAATAGGCGCCGGCCAGATCCGTATGTGCCTTGGCCCGCTCGCGCGGCAAGCCCTGCTCGGCCACTGCGCTTGAATCCCCCCCGGTGTCAGACACCCGCTCAAGCCCGATGTCGCTGTTGTTCGACTGGGACGCGCAGGCTGCAACGAGACAGGTAACCAGCATTGCAACAATCAAAGACCGGAATCGGGTCATGCCCCGCTCCTCGCAATCCTGATGGTTCGCCGCGTGCGATCGGTCACCTGCCCGGCAAGCTGCCCGCAGGCCGCATCGATGTCGTCCCCGCGGGTCTTGCGCGTTGTGGTGACAATGCCGGCGCCATTGAGAATCTCGCTGAATTGCCTGATAGCTTCACGCGGTGAACGCTCGAATCCGCCGTTTGGAAATGGATTGAACGGGATCAGGTTCACCTTGCACGGTGTATCCGACAGCAAGGCGATCAATTGCCGCGCGTGCAGAGCGCTGTCATTGACACCTTTCAACATGACATATTCAAAAGTAACGAAGTCGCGCGGCGCCCGGTCGAGATATCGCCGGCAGGCTTCCAGCAGTTCCTTCAGAGGGTACTTGCGATTGATCGGCATGATCACGTCGCGAAGCCCGTCAGTGGGTGCATGCAGCGAAACTGCGAGCGCGACGGGGCAGTCGTCTCGCAAGCGATCGATCATCGGCACGATGCCTGATGTCGAGACTGTGACTCGCCTGCGTGACAATCCGTAAGCGTTGTCATCCAGCATGAGCCGCAGCGCAGGAATCACGTTGTCATAGTTGAGCAACGGCTCCCCCATGCCCATCATCACCACATTGCTAATGACACGATCACCACCCCGCTCAGCACCGAGCGCCTTGTTTGCCAGCCACAACTGACCAATGATTTCCGCAGTGGTGAGATTACGGTTGAACCCCTGCTTGCCGGTAGAGCAGAATTTGCAGTCCAGCGTGCATCCGGCCTGACTTGAAATGCATAACGTACCGCGCGATGTTTCCGGTATGAATACGGCCTCCACTGAACTCGAGCCGACATCCATTAACCATTTGCGCGTCCCGTCCTCAGCGGTCCGGTCACTGACCACCTTTGGCACTTCGATGCAGGCGTTGCGGGACAGGTTCTCCCGCAGTGATTTGGCCAAATCACTCATTGCGGCGAAGTCGCTTTCGCCATTGCGATGCACCCAACGCATCACCTGCGTTGCCCTGAAGGGCTTCTCGCCCATGGTCGCGAAAAAGCCGACCATATGCGGTAAGTCGAGGTCCAATAGGTTGACGGTCATGGTGCTTGCCTCGTGATCATGCGGCTGAACAGCCGCGCGGAATCAACGCGGGTGAACGTCCAGTTCCGGAAAGAAGTAGCCGATTTCCTGGCGCGCGGTTTCCGCACCATCGGATCCATGCACGGCATTGGCGTCGATGCTGTCTGCAAAATCGGCGCGGATGGTGCCTTTTTCGGCCTTCTTGGGATCCGTTGCGCCCATCAGATCGCGATTTTTTGCGATCGCGCCCTCTCCCAGCAACACCTGCACCATAACCGGCCCCGAAATCATGAAGCTGACCAGGTCACGGAAGAAAGGCCGCTCGCGATGGACAGCGTAGAAACCTTCCGCCTCATTCTGCGACAGTTGCATCATTCGCGCCGCGATCACACGAAGGCCTGCCTTCTCGAATCGCGAATAAATTTCACCAATGACATTCTTCGCCACCGCGTCGGGCTTGATGATCGAAAGAGTCTTTTCAACAGCCATGCAAATCTCCAGTTTTATTTCGTTCCATAACGCCATCATTGCGCCAGTGGCACACATGCAGCGACGCCCAAGGCGCATCAAACGGCTTCACATCTTCAGACTCGCCCTGACACCCATTGCCTGCCCGAAGTGGCTTACGTTGGGCGGCAGTGACCCGCGTGAGGGAAAAATCATGAAAATTATCTAACTTCATATTTTATCAGGCTTTTGCAGCACTGTCGCTCGCTATCCAGCCTTTAATTCAAGCCCCTTATGCCGACCGGGATTGCTTCCCGCGGGTCAGGGTCCAGTCAGGAGCACTCAGCGGTCTGCAAGCTTCAAAGCAGTAGACTCGGCTTCGCATGTCCGAATTCTTTCTCTCTCAGCGTGGTCTCCGCTATGCGGATTCCGCGCCTTTTTTTGGCTACCACAACACCTGACCTGGCGGTAAACCTTGCTCCCGCCATGCCCTGAATACGATCCATCGTGGGCCTCGTGATATGCTGGACATTCAATTGCAT
>CANIIN010000006.1 GCA_947467405.1 Betaproteobacteria bacterium
CATGGAGGCCGTCGCGGCATTCCGCAAGTTGTCCGACCCGGCCTTGAATATCCGGCTGGATCTGAGTCGCGCGCAGAAGCATGTCGCCGGCCCGTTCTGGGGATACCGGCATTTGCCGGTGCAGGTCGACTGAACTTCAGCAGAGGGCTGACGCGCCTGCACTCCTGATGTGCCTGTAGAAGTCCATCTGGAGCCATTCTTCGGGCACTTCCCTGCGGCGGAAAGCGGCACCAGGCATCGCCACTTGGGCATCGCACGCCTTCTGCAGGGCGCTTTGATCTGGCCCAAACAATTGTTGGGCCAGCTGTGCGACATTCGTTCCCTGGCCTCACCGCGCATGCGCTCCGGCCCATTCAAAAATCCCACAAGGTCCTGCCATGAAATTTTTGTTTGCACTGCTGTTCCTTCTGACGACGAGCCTGGCCATGGCGGCCGACAGTCCCGTCGCGCCCGCCAATCAGACATTCAAGGGCGAGGTGCTGGAGGCGAAAGACGTGGACATCTACACCTATCTGCGCCTCAAGACCAAAGACGGCGAAATCTGGGCGGCAGTCAACAAGAGTCCGGTCAAGGTCGGATCCGAGGTCACCATCAGCAATCCCATGATGATGAACAATTTCGAGAGCAAGTCGCTGAAGAAAACCTTCGACAAGATCGTGTTCGGCACGCTCGGCGGAACGACCGGCGTGGCAACGGTGGGTCCCGCGAGCGGGCTTCCACCCGGCCATCCATCCACGGCGGCCTCAAGCGATGCGGCGGATGTGAAGGTGCCCAAGGCGCAGGGCGCGGATGCCCGGACCGTTGCCGAAGTCGTCGGCAAGCGCACCGAACTGAAAGGCAAGACGGTGACCGTGCGCGCCAAAGTCGTGAAATTCAATCCGGGCATCATGGGCAAGAACTGGGTCCACTTGCGCGACGGGTCGGGTTCGGCCAAGGACGAAACCCACGACGTGCTGGTGACCACCCTGGAGTCGGTGCAACTCGGCAGTGTCGTGTCGGCGCGCGGCGTGGTGCGCACCGATGTCGACCTCGGCTCGGGCTACAACTACAAGGTTCTCATCGAGGACGCCAAGTTCCAGAAATAGTGACCGCACCTGCCGCCCGCGTGGCTTCACCTCGCGTAGAGCAGCAACCCGGACTGCAGGCCTGCTTCAGTGCCGCGAAGCGTGGCGGCTGGCCGGGATCACTGCTACCCTCGCGGTCATGACCCAGACGCAACCACGAAATCCCCCTGCACAGCATCACGCTCGAGCAGATGCTGAACCACCTCGTCGAGAACCTGGGCTGGGAAGCCATGGGCGAAGCGGTCGCCATCCGCTGCTTCACGCACGATCCCAGCGTCACTTCCAGCCTGCGTTTTCTGCGTCGCACGCCGTGGGCACGCGCCAAGGTGGAAGAGCTTTACCTTCGGCAGCAACGCTAGTCGCATTCACGGAAACAGGTCACCACCGCGCCCTGCCGCGCAGGGCTGCCTGAACCGCGGGAGCGCATCGCGCACCCCTCCGGCACACCGCCCTGCGGTCTACGATCGATCAAGCCACCTTGGAGATGAGCTCTGCATAGCGATCCAGCAACGGCAGCGTCTTGTCCATGGTGTCCGCGTCAAGGCCGCCGGTGCTGATCAGCACGCGCTCCACACCCAGGTCGCGATAGCGCAACAGACGGTCCAGATCCGGCTCGCCACGGGCACTGATCGAGATCGGCACCTTGTCCGGATCACGCCCCGCTTCCTTGACCATGCGCCGGAAGCGCTCTATATAGGGTCCGAAATCCCGACCGCCGATATCGATGGGATACCAGCCGTCACCCCACTGCGCAGCATGCGGCGTTCCCACCCGACCGGCCACGCCGACGTAGATCGGCGGATAGGGACGCTGCAGCGGCTTGGGATAGGACCACGCCTTGTCGAAACGGTAGTACTCGCCCTGATAGGAGGCTTCCTCCTGCGTCCATAGCGCGCGCAGGGCCATGACGCAGTCGCGCATCGCGGAATACCGCCGCTTCCAGGGTATGCGCGAAGTGCCGCCGTTGACGTCGGCCAGCTCCTCCTCGTTCCAGCCTGTGCCCACCCCCACCATCAGGCGCCCGCCGGAGAGCTGGTCCAGCGTCGCAATCTCCTTGGCCAGGGTGAAGAGCTCCCGCTCCAGTATCAGCGCCACGCCGGTGCCGAGACGCAAACGGGTCGTCGCCCCGGCAATCATGGCCAGCGATATGAACGGGTCGGCCATGTGGATGTAGGCTGGCGGCAGGTCGCCACCGGCCGGATAGGGTGTCTTGCGCGACACCGGTATATGGTTGTGCTCCCCGATCCAGATCGATTCGAAACCGCGCTCCTCGAGCGCACGCCCGAGTTCTTCGGGCCTGGTCCGCATAATATTGTTCATGGCGGTCAATCCGATATGCATGCCTGCTCCTTTTTCCTCAATACACTCAACAGTTATTCGAAAAACGCGCGAACCCCATCACGGTCATGATCGCATGCTCCCGGTTGCCGGTAGCATTATCGCCTTGCAGGCACTACTGATAGCACCACATTATCGGACGCTTGATACACTCGCCGATAGCGTTCTGTCCACGACCGATGGCACGTCGGGCCATCATCCATCATCACGCCCCACCAACCCAAGGAGGTTCACGCATGACCCAGGCACTCAGATCCACGGCTCCGCAGTCCAACGGCGACTATCCGGGCCCGCTATGGGGCAAGGTGCTCGACGCCGATGGCCACCTGTATGTGCTGCCCGAGATCGCCAAGGAAATCATCGAGCCGCTGAAGTCGCCCGTGGCCATGCCCTTCTACGAAGAGCAGATCAAGACCCAGGAATACAAGGACACCCGCGCCAAGAACCGTACCCCGGAAGGGCTGTGGGAGATCAAGGGCATGCCGGCGCTGGGATCATACGATCCGGCCGAGCGCGTCGAGGCCATCCAGGCCATGGGACTCGAAGCGCAACTGCTGTTTCCCAATATCGGCGCCGGCAACATCCGTATCGATTCGGACATCGCGCGCCAGGTCTGCAGTCGCTACAACGACTATGCGATTGAAGTCACGACCAAGACCAGGGACCTTGCCCGTGGCGTATGCGAACTCAACATGACCCAGCCGGAATGGAGCATCAAGGAACTGGAACGCATACTGAAAAAGGGCGCCAAGGCCGTGTCCATGCCCTGCCATCGTTCACCTGGCGGCGTATCGCCGGCGCACGAGATCTGGGACCCGGTATGGGCCATGCTCGAAGAAGCCAACGTGCCAGCCCTTCTGCACCTCGGCGGCGCGGGCCTGCTGCACAACCGCACGCCGGAAGACCTGATGTTCCCGGATCCGACCTGGGGCGAAGCCAAGACGCTGCGCAACAAGCCGGCCATGCGCTCCGGCGGCGAGGAGGCCATCAGCCCCTACTTCATGCTGGTCACGCACATGGCGCCGGAACTGTGGATACAGACCATGGTGATGGGCAAGGTGTTCGAGCGCTTCCCACGCCTGCGCTTTGGCATCATCGAGTTGTCCGCTGCCTGGGTGGGGCCGATGGCCGAGCGCATGGACATGTGGGCCGAGTTCATGAACAAGGTCGGCGTGAAGTACGACATGAAGCCCAGCGAGTACCTGCGCCGCAACGTGCGCGTCACGCCTTTCTGGCACGAGAACCTGACGCAGATCATCGACCGCTACGGCCTGGAGGAAATGTGGGTGTTCAGCACCGACTACCCCCACCTCGAGGGCAGCAAGGACCCCTACGGCAAGTTCGGCAAATGGCTGAAGAAACTCAAGCCCGGCTACGAGAAAGCGTTTCTTGTCGACAATTCGAAATGGCTGTTTGGCGCCTGATCAGGCGATAAACCTCGCAGGCACTGACGAGCCGTGTCTTCGGGCAGCAGAAATGAATAACGGCGACCGTGATTCGGTCGCCGTTATTCAATCTGAAGTTTTTCAAGCGTTGCGGGCCGAGCCAACACGCCGACTGAAGAGGAACGATCCGCCGCCCTGCGTACGTCTTGCTGGCGAACCTCTCCAGTGGGGCTCTCTAGCGGACGGCGGCCAGCACTTTTTGCTCCGCCTCCGATTCGCCGACCGCCACATCGGCGAGCTTGTTGACCGAAGCGCTCAAATCACGCATCCAGCGTGTCTGCGGCGTCTTCAGTTCCTCTTCGGCGAATCCGGCCGTCACGCTGCGCGCGTCAAAACCGAGCTTGCCGACGAGATTGAGCGCGATCGCATCCGCCTCCTCGCGCTGCCGCGGCCGATAGGATTCGATGATGGCTTTGGAGCCGGCAAACGAGGCTGCGGTCATGGAAGCGGAAGCCGCGGCCGCGCTGGCTGTGCCGGAATAGACCACGGCCAGCAACTTGGCCACATTGACGACGGGCGCCACCACCGTCGCCAGCAGCGAGATGATCAGGCTGGTCCCGGTATTCTGTTCATGATGTTGAGCGACCACGTGACCGACTTCGCGCGCCAGCACGAACGACAGTGCATCGTCCGAGCGCACGATGACGCTGACCGGTCGCAGCACCACGATGTGCCCGCTCGCCGTGGACCCCGTGCCGGGTTCGGTCTTGTCGACCACGCTGAAACTCAGCGTCGGCACGCGCTCCAACAGTTCCGGATGCGCCTGATAGGCCGCAATGGCCACTTCGGCACCGACCTGGGCAACGCGGACATCAAAACGCGCGCGCTGTTCGCACTCGGCATCGACGCATTCGGGAGCCGTCGCCGTCGTGGCGAGCATCACCTGGAGATTGGCCTGGGAATACACCTCGCTGACGGCGGTCGGGGCGGCCAGCGCTGCCCGATCACTGTGCGTACTGCTCGCACAGCCGGCCAGCATGGTGCAGGCCACAACGGCAGCCGCACGCAGCAGCCGCGCCGTTCCGCGCCCCGCTTCACCTTGCCAAGCGACATACCGCATCATGTCGGCACTTTCCCAGTCATTTTTCGGCCTCGGCCACTTCAGCAATTGAATCAAGGCGGTCTCGCCCCGATCCGGCCCATGGCCAAGACACTATAGTCCTCCGCAACGAGTCCGTCACGAGGCATGGTCATTGCCTGCAGAGGATCATGAGCACGCTGCGTGCCAGGCTTCGCCATGCAACGCATGGCAGTCGGACTGATGACGGGAGACGGACTCCGGAACGCTGTCGCAGCAACCCGGAAAGATGCCCGAAGATCGGCTCCTGGAGGCAATCTTCGGGCAATCCTTGAGTGAGAAAAAATCCCGGCGCCCCCCCCGTCGCGGCAAGTGCGCAGCGCCCGGGGACGGGGACGGGGAGATTACTTGGCGGCTTCCTGCTCGAACATTTCGCGCAGTTTGGGCAAGATCGGTTTCATGGATGGCGTGCGCGGCAGTGCGTCCAGAACCATGATGCGCGCCGGCACCTTGTAGGTCACCAGGTGTTCACGCGCGAAGGCTTCCACTTCGGCCGGTGTCGGCCTGGGCTGCCCCGGCCGAACCTCCACTGCTGCAACCGGTATCTGGCCCAGGCGGGGATCCGGCAGCGCGATCACGGCAGCATCGATCAACGCCGGGTGACGACGCAGCACCACCTCGATCTCGTCCGGCAGGATCTTGAATCCGCCACGATTGATGGCGCCATCGGCACGACCCTGGATGAAGATGAAACCATCGCTGTCGACGTAGCCGAGGTCGGTGGTGCGCACCCATTCGCCGCCGCGCAACTGATTGGAACTCACCTCGATGAGACCGACTCCGCCGGTCGGCACTTCCTCAAACGATTGCGCATCGACGATTCGCACCTTGTTGCCGGGAATGACCCGGCCGGCGGCGCCGCGCTTGGTATGGATGAACTGTTTGTGGTCCTTCATGGTCCAGCACACCACGGCGCCGGCAAACTCGGTGGAACCATAGGTCGGCAGCACCGGAATGCCGTAGCGCGTTTCGAACTCTTCCCACTGGTTGACCGGCAGGGGCGCCGTGCCCGACCCCACCGCCATCAGGCTGGCCAGGTCCTCCCTGGGCACATTGGCGTCCATGATCATGCGCATGGCGCTGGGCACCAGACCGGTGTTCTTCAGCTTGTAGCGCTTCACGGCGGATACCCACTGCTCGACATTGAAGCGTTCCAGCAGCACGAACGGCCGCGCGTCGCAGGTCAGATAGAACAGGAACCACATGCCGCCGATGTGCCCCAATGGCGCATAGATCAGCCCGGGAGCGACGTTGACCTTCAGATTGCCCTGCTCGTCCTTCGCCCACTTGGCGCCGGTGATGTTCCAGATGCCGGCCTCGAGGTCCTTGTAGCTCAGGTTGATGCGCTTGGGCTTGCCGGTGGTGCCGCTGCTCAGCATCTGGATGGCGACGTCGGGCTGCAGCGGCTGAAACTCGCTCTTCTGGTCGTCCTGGCGATGCACGACTTCCAGATCATCCACGCCGCGGCCGACGGCCAGCACCAGACGGCTGCTGCGCTTCGCCGCCGCAGCGATCTCTGGCTTGGCCCAGTCGTCGCGATCCAGCACGATGGCGGTGGCCTTGATGGACTCGAAATCCTCGGCGATGGCCGTGGCGCTCTGGTGGGGGTTGACCGTGACCAGCATGCGGCGCGACGTGACGATGGCGATGGCCGCGGCCGCCTGCGATGGGCGGTTGCGGATCACCAGCCCGATGGGCGATCCGGCGGGAAGGCTGGCGGCGGAAAATTGCGCCTCCAGCCAGGCCACCACCCGGGCGTGTTCACCCCAGGTGCGCCACTGGCCTTCAAATTCGATGGCACCGGCCTGCGGCGCAATGGCGAGCACTTCCCTGATGCGTTCCGACAATCCCATGAATCACTTCTCCTGTGGCGGCTCATTCTTGACTCAGCCCGGCCTGGCTGTCGATCACCTCTGCAGAGCCCTGCTCCGTGCTGCACGCCAATCTGACGTGCTGGCGTCGATCACCGACGGCGGCCTATCCGAGGGCGCTAAATAGTAAACTATTTTTCGCCATGACATGACGCTGGCCGCCGGCAGCACGCGCAACCTCCTCACCGGCAAAGACACCGGGCGGTCTCAGCCACTCTCCGCACGGCCATGCCCCCCGTCACGCCTGAATCGCCGCCAGTCGCATGGCGCCTGGGCGAGCCATTCAGCTGCCCGGCCGATCGGCGATAATTACCATTCGAAAAACTATCAAACGAGGAGCTGGCATGGATAACGACGCAAAGAAAACAACGCTGCGAATGATCCCCTATGGCCTGTTTGTGATCACCGCCGTGGCCAAGGACGGCCGCGCCGCCGCGTCAACCATCAACTGGGTGACACAGGCTTCGTTTGCACCGCCGCTGATCGCCGTCGGCGTGAAAGCCGATTCGCATACCCATGCCATCATCGAAGAGTCAGGCGAATTCGTGCTCAACATGATCAGCAAGGGCGACAGCAGCCTGGCGGTCAATTTCTTCAAGGCCGTCACGGTCGAAGGCAACCGCATCGGCGACGAACCCTTCACTGCCGGCTCGACCGTCAAGGCACAGGTACTCGAAAGAGCCCCGGCTCACCTCGAATGCCGCGTCGTCGAAGTCGTGAAAAAGGGCGACCACACCCTGTACGTGGCCGAAGTCGTCGAGGCTCGCGTCAAGACAGCGCCGTCCGGGCGCTCGGATGACGCCGTGCTCTGGCTGAAGGAACTGGGCGAGAAGGTCTATTACGGCGGCTGATGGCCGGATTGCGGTCCGGTGAATGACGGTGGGGACCCTGTCCCCACCCGCCTATCCATCCGACCGCCCCGCCGTTGCAGCCCCGACGGCAGAGGCGATCCGCCTCAGTGCGACAATATCTTGGACAGGAAGTCCCGCGTGCGATCGCTGCGCGGGTTGGCGAAGAACTCCGTCGGCGAGTTCTGCTCGATGATCTGTCCCTGGTCCATGAAGATCACGCGATCCGCCACGGAGCGCGCAAAGCCCATCTCATGGGTGACGCAAAGCATGGTGATGCCCTGCCCGGCCAGATCGATCATGACGTCCAGCACTTCCTTGATCATTTCCGGATCCAGCGCCGATGTCGGCTCGTCGAACAGCATGATCTTCGGCGTCAGACACAGCGATCGCGCAATGGCCACGCGCTGCTGCTGACCGCCTGACAACTGCAGCGGATACTTCCTCGCCTGCTCGGCGATGCGCACGCGTTCCAGTTGCGCCATGGCGCGCTCTTCGGCTTCCTTCTTCGGCATTTTTCCCACCCAGGTGGGCGCCAGCGTGAGGTTCTCCAGCACGGTGAGATGCGGAAACAGGTTGAACTGCTGAAAAACCATCCCGACCTCGCGGCGCACCTTCTCGATGGCCTTGACGTCGTCGGTCAGCTCGACGCCATCCACGGACAGGTGTCCTTCCTGATGCTCCTCCAGCCGGTTGATGCAGCGGATCAGCGTCGACTTGCCCGAACCGGACGGCCCGCAGATGACGATGCGTTCGCCGCGCGCGACGTCCAGGTCGATGTCGCGCAGGACGTGGAACTGCCCGAACCACTTGTTGACCTTGGCAAAGGAAATGATGACGTCGCTCATGGAGTGATCCTGTCTTTCATGAAGCCTGCAATCCGGTTCGTCACACGGCGTCTGCGGCAAGACGGCGCTCGATCCACTGGCTGTAACGCGACATGGAGAAACATCCGATCCAGTAGATCAGGCCGATGAAAAGGTAGCCTTCGAAGTAGAACTGCCGCCAGTTCGCGTCACCGTTCAGGGCCAGGCCGAGGCTGCCGGTCAGGTCATACAGACTGACGATGGTGACCAGCGAGGTGTCCTTGAAGGTGCTGATGAAGCTGTTCATGATGGACGGGATGACCATGCGCAACGCCTGCGGCAGCACCACCTTGCGCTGCGCCTGCCAGTAGGTCAGGCCCAGCGAATCAGCGGCCTCGAACTGGCCCTTCGGAATCGCCTGCAGTCCGCCGCGAATCGCTTCGGCCAGATAGGCCGCGGCAAACAGCGTGATGCCCACGAAGACGCGCAACAACACGTCCGGCGTCTTGCCCGGCGGCATGAACAGCGGGAACATGAAGGACGCCATGAACAGCACGGAAATCAGCGGGATGCCGCGAATCAGTTCGACATAACCGATGCAGAAGGCGCGCACCGCCGGCAGGTGCGAGCGGCGCCCCAGCGCGATGAGAATCGACAACGGGAACGCAGCCCCCAGCCCCAGGGTCGACAGCAGCAGCGTCAGCGGCAGGCCGCCCCATTGCGCCGTCTCGACGAAGCTGAGACCGGCGAAACCGCCCCGCATCAAGACAAAGAAGCAGGTGAACAGCACCACCCACGCGACCGGCAACCAGCGGTTCCACATGCGCGGCAGGCAACTCACCGCGAGCAGACCCACCATCATGACCATGCCGACCAACGGGCGCCATTGCTCCGCGAAGGGGAAGCGCCCGAACAGGATCAGCCGGTACTTCTCGGCAATGACTCCCCAGCAGGCCGCCGCATGCTCCAGGGCGCGACAGGCGGCGTTGTCGGGACGCAGCACGGCATCGACGATGCCCCATTCGATAACGAACGGCAGCCAGTCCACCAGGACCGCCACCACCAGCAGGGTCGCCAGCGTGTTCTTCCAGTCCGCAAACAGGTTGCGGCGCAGCCAGGACAGGCTGCCCGCCGTACGCGGCGGCGCGGGCCGCGCGGCGATCAGTGAACGCATGGCGTTGGCGGCGGCCACTCAGCGCTCCTTGATCGCCATGCGCGTGTTGTACCAGTTCGTCAGCGCCGCCGTCAGGAGCGACAGCACCAGATACACGGTCATCATCACCAGAATGCATTCCACCGCCCTGCCGGTCTGGTTCAGGGTGGTGTTGGAAATCGACACCAGGTCCGGATAACCAATCGCAACCGCCAGCGAAGAATTCTTGGTCAGATTGAGATACTGGTTGGTCACCGGCGGAATGATCACCCGCATGGCCTGTGGCAGCAGCACCAGGCGCAGATTCTGGGCACGCGACAGCCCCAGCGAATTGGCCGCCTCGGATTGCCCGCGCGGCACCGCCTGGATGCCGGACCTCACGATTTCCGCCACGAAGGCCGCCGTGTAGATGGTCAGTCCCATGGTCACGGCAATGAATTCCGGGGTGACGGCACCGCCGCCCGAAATATTCAACTCCCCGCGCTCCGGCATGTCGATGGCACCCGGCATGCCGCCGACCAGCCAGCCGATGAGCGTGCCTGCGACCAGCATGCCGATCGCAGGCCACAGCACCGGCCATTGCGCTCCCGATATCTCGAATGCATGGCGTGCCCGACGTGCGTGCCACCAGGCGGCCGCGATACCGCCGCCAAGCCCGAGCAGCGTGGCGAAATGACCGGCACTCCAGACCGGAATCGGAAACGACAACCCGTTCTTGCTCAGGAAAAATCCCGTCACGGGGTTGAGTGCCGCCGACATGTCCGGCAGCCAGTCGGTCAGGACGAAGTACCACATGAGCAGTTGCAGCAGGACCGGCACGTTGCGGAACAACTCCACGTACGCGGTGCACAGCGTGCGCAACAGGAAATTACGTGACAGCCTGCCAATACCGAGCAGGGTGCCGAACAGGGTGGTCAGCACGATGCCGACAACGGCGACGCGCAGGGTGTTGGATAGACCGACGACAAAAGCCTTCCAGTAGGGTTCGCTCGAGTCGTACTCGATCATGCTCTCGCCGATGCCGAAACCGGCCGGCTGCAGGAAGAATCCGAATCCGCTCTGGATGCCCCTGACGCGCATGTTTTCCAGCGTATTGCCGGCCAGATAGCCGCCGACCAGCAACACCACGACCACGAGAATGACCTGATAGGCCAGACCGCGGAACGCGCGGCTGCGCCAGCGACTGGTCTTGGTGCCACCGGTGCTGGCCGGCGGCGTTGCGGGGCTTTGTTGCTCGGTCGAAGCCATGTCGTGGTTCGGGTCAGGTTGTTCGATAACGGATCAGCAGACAAGACAACGCCGGGCCGCCTCGCGATGCGAAGCGCTGGCCCGGCGTCATGTGGATCAGCGAATCGGCGGAGCGTACTGCAGGCCGCCCTTGTTCCACAGGTTGTTGGCTCCACGCGGCAGCTTCAGCGCCGACTTCGGGCCGACGTTGCGTTCGAACATCTCGCCGTAGTTGCCCACGGCCTTGACGGCGCGATACGCCCATTCCTTGTCCAGTCCGAGCAGCTTGCCGGTGTCTTCGGAACTGCCCAGGATGCGTTGCACGGCGGGGCTGTCGTTGGTCTTCATGCTGTCGGCGTTGGCCGCCGTGATGCCGTACTCCTCGGCTTCGAGCAGCGCGTAGATGGTCCACTTGACGATGGCGAACCATTCGTCGTCACCGCGACGAACCATCGGTCCGAGCGGCTCCTTGGAAATCAGTTCCGGCAGGATCTCGTAATCATCCGGATTCTTGGCTTCTTTGTTGCGAATCGACGCCAGACCCGACGCATCCGTCGTATAGGCCTGGCAGCGTCCGGAGAAGAACGCCTTCACGCTGGCCTCGAGGGTTTCGAATACCACCGGCTTGATGGCGATCTTCTGTGCCTTGAAGTAATCGTTGAGATTCTTTTCCGTGGTCGTCCCGGACTGCACACAGATGGCCGCGTTCTTCAACTGCTTGGCGCTCTTGATCTTGGACTTCTTCGGAACCATGAAACCCTGACCGTCGTAGTAGGTGACAGCGGTCATGCTCAGCCCGAGCGACGCATCACGGGTCAGCGTGAAAGTGGTGTTCCGCGACAGCACGTCCACTTCGCCGGACTGCAGGGCGGTGAAACGCTGTTGCGCGTTCAGCGGCACATATTTCACTTTCTCCGGATCATTGAGGACGCTCGCTGCCAGTGCGCGGCATACGTCCACGTCCATCCCGGCCCACTTGCCCTGACTGTCGGCTGCGCCGAACCCGGCCAGGCCGGTATTCACGCCGCAGACCAGTTGATTGCGTGCCTTGATGCCGTCCAGCGTCTTGCCGGCATGGGCGACGCCCGAAAACACCAGCGCGCTGACGCCGATGGACAGCCCTGCCAGTGCAATGCTCTTGAAGTTGTTCATAGTGATCGCCTTCTCCGGAGAATTTGTTGCGGACATGTCTGATACAGAACATGGACCGAATCATTGAAACAAAAACCGCCCCCGCGTGCAAGCAGGGGCCATGGCGGTGCAGTTTAGTCCTTTTTGGCGACTTCCCGCGGGGCGCCCCTCTGCCGCTGGTGGCCGGATACTTCGGCGCCGGCATCATGCGGCAGGCGCAACAGCCACAGCATGGACAGCGTGGACAATAACCCGACTGCGATAAAGGCGATCTTGAAGTCGCCGACCTGCACGCTTTCGGAATGGTTGAGGCTCCCGGCGAACTCCAGCGCGAGCGCGCCGAACGCCACGCCCAGACTCTGCGTCAGGCGCTGTCCCATGCTCGACAGCGAGGTGGCATTGCTCATGTCCTGCCGGGCGATATCGGCGAACGACACGGCGTTCAGGGAAGTAAATTGCAGTGACCGCATGCAGCCGCTGATGAGCAGCACCACCACGATGACCAGATGCGGCGTCGCCACAGTAAAAAAACCGAAGGCCATGATGCTGGCGGACGCCAGCAGCGCATTGCCGGTCAACACGGCGCGAAAGCCGAAACGGCGCAGTATGCGGACCGTAAAGGTCTTCATGAACATGGCACCCGCGGCCGTGGCGCAAGTCAGCAGGCCCGATTCGAATGGATTGAGGCCAAAGCCCAGCTGAAAAAGCAGCGGGAGCAGGAAGGGCGTGGCGCCGGCCCCCATGCGAAACAGCCCTCCCCCGACCACGCCGGCCCGCAACGTTGGCAGGCGCAGCAGGGACATGTTGATCAGCGGGAATTCCGTTCGCCGCGCATGCCAGGCGTATCCAGCCAGACCGACAACACCCAATATCATCAGCCCGAATGCAGTTCCCCCGGGCAGCAGGTGCCGTCCCAGCGTCGACAGGCCCAGTATCAAGGCCGCCAGCCCGACGCCGGACAACGCGAATCCGGTCAGGTCCAGCCTGGGCACCTTCTCTTCACGGAAATTCGGGATGAAGCGGTAGGCCAGGATCAGCCCGAGCAGGCTGATCGGGATGTTGATCAGGAATATCCAGCGCCAGTTGAAGTATTGCGTGATGAGACCACCCAGCGCAGGTCCGATCACCGGCCCGACAAGCGCCGGGATGGTGAGGTAATTCAGCGCCACCACCAGTCCCGATTTCGGCACCGACTTCAGCAGTACGAGTCGCCCCACCGGGACCATCATCGCGCCGCCTATCCCTTGAATGAAGCGCGCCACCACGAATGCCGGCAGGGTATCGACGACCGAGCACAGCATCGAGCCGGCCATGAACACGACGATCGCGGTCATGAACACGATGCGTGAGCCGATGCGATCGGCCACCCAGCCGCTGATGGGGATGAAAACGGCAAGACTGACCAGGTAGGAAGTCAGCGCGAGATTGAGGGCCAGCGGGTGCTCGTGAAATCCCTCGGCAATAGCCGGCAGCGACGTCGCGATGATGGTCGAGTCCATGTTTTCCATGAACATCGCACAGGCGACGATGAGGGGAATCAGGATGTGACGCGGCATGGCGGGCAATCAGAAGCGGTGCGGTATGGGCAGCCTGACGTTGCGCCAGTCACCAGGCATGGTGCTGCCGAGTATGGCGAGGCTGCCGTTGAATTGACGAACCTTACCAAAACCGCACGGACAAAGTACTGACGGACGCTGGGATGCCTGAGCTGAACGCAGAACGGGCGTAAAACCGCGGCAATCCTGTGCAGCGCCGCTTCCATCAGGCGATTTGCCGAAGGAAACCTCTTGGAGATGCCCGTCTGGCGGGCATCTTCGGGCATTTTCGCCCCGTGCAATGAGGCTCACCCTCGGTTCCCTGCGTTCCGCGGCCGGTGATCAACACGCGCCGCGACCGCCTCAACGGAGGTCAGGACGCGCCGCCGGCGGCGTAATAATGAAGGCGCAGATCGCGCTTCAGCACCTTGCCCACCGGATTGCGCGGCAAGGCGTCGACGACGATCAATTGCTCCGGCAGTTTGTACACGGCGATCTTCCGCTCGCGCAGGTAGGCTACCAGTTCCACGAGATCGATCTTGTCGACCGGGTCGCGCAATACCACGACGGCGCAGACGATCTCGCCCAGGCGGTCGTTGGGCATGCCGATGACCGCCGCTTCGCGCACTTTCGGGTGCCCATCGATCAGCGTTTCCAGTTCGACCGGCGAGATCTTCATTCCGCCGCGGTTGACGACGTCCTTTGTTCTCGCCAGATAACGGTAGTAGCGAGGCACCGCGCCCTCGCCCGCCAGCTCGAACATGTCACCCGTGCGGTAGTAGCCCTGGTCGTCAAAGGCACGCCGCGTCTGCGCCTCGTCATTCCAGTAGCCGCTGAACACCAGCGGACCGCGCAGGCGCAACTCGCCCGGCCGACCCGCCGTGGTGATCTCCTCTTCCGTCTCGGGGTCGACCAGGCGGGTTTCCTGTATGCCCGCCGCCCACGAGGCCCATTCAATGCCCTTCACGCCGAACCTCGGCAGGTACTCGGCGCGCGCCTCCGGATCCGGCACGTCGCGCGCGCAACCGAACAGCGCGCAACCCTCCGACGAGCCGAAGGAATTCCACACCGAGATCTTGTAGCGGTCGTAGAGGCCGCGAATCATCCATGGCGACAGCGGTGCAGAACCCGAGCCGACACTGTGCAAGGCGGACAGGTCGTGCTTGTTCATCAAGGCTTCGTTCTGCACCAGCAGGTTCAGCACGGCCGGCGGCGCCACCGTGTAGGCGACGCGCTCCGACTCGAGTTGCGTGAGGAAGGTATCCAGGTCAAAGGGCTGGTGTTGTACCAGCACGCCGACTTTCATCAGCCAGGGGAAGAACATGCCGCCCAGCGAACCGATATGCGTCATCGGGAACGGATTGAGCAGCACTTCGCCATCGCCGAGTTCGCCGGCCTGGGAACAGGCAATACCCGCACACATCCAGTGATTGTGCGTCTTGGGAACACCCTTCGGTCGCGCCTCGGTACCTGAGGTCCAGGTAATGGTGAAGACTTCATTGGCGTCGATGGCGGCAGCGTGGTGACGCGCCAGCACCGCGGCGCGATCGATAGGCCCATGCGTCAGATTGTCGAGAGAACCAACTCCGGAGTGGCCCCACGCCAGCACCGATTCCAGCGACGGCAATTGCTGCATCAGGTTCCCTGCCATGGCGGCGTGATCATGCCCCTTGATGCGCCCGAAGGTCACGAACACCTTCGCGCCCACGAACGCCAGCAGATCCAGCAGCTCGTGCTCGCGATACTGGATCGGGAACGGACTCATGATCAGGCCCAGACGCGCCGCCGCGAGGTAGACCACGGCCAGTTCGACACAGTTCGGCAACTGCACCGCAACGATATCGTCCTTGTTCAGGCCCGCGGCCATGAGGCGCGCGCTCAAGCGATCGACCAGGTCATCCAGTTGCAGCCAGTTCAAGCGCAGTGAAGGGAGCCCGGTCATGGACTCCTTGTCCGGCGGATCGACGATCGCCAAGCGTTCGCGGCCTCCCAGCACCGCAGCGCGGAACAGGTCATCGACGGTGGTATTGCCCCACACGCCGCGATTGGTGTAATCGCGTATGGTCTCAGCCGAAAACGGAATCATGGTCGCTGCACCCTGTCCTGCTCAAGCCTTGCGCTCGATCTGCGCGGTAAAGGTCTGCGCAACGATCTTGCCGTCGCGCACCACGAAGGTGTCGGTGCCCAGCGGCAGGCGAAAACCAGCCGACTCTGCGGTCCAGGCGATATAGGCCACCTCTCCGTCCACCAGCATTTTCTGCAACTTGAAGTCGGAACCCGGCGGCAACACCTTCTTCACGAAGGGCTCGATCGTGGCGCGGATTTCCGCATGCCCGCGTGACAGGCCCTGCGCCGAGCACAGTATTGCGCCCTCCGAGTAGTCCGCCATGACGGCCTCCATGTCGCCCTTGCCCAGCGCAACCATGTGCTGTTTCACGACCGCTTCCGTATTCATCTTCCGCCTCCGTGCTGATTTGCCCTGATGTCGTCGACCCGGCCGCGCTTCACGGTGCCGGCATGGCGCTGGCGCCCTTCAGGTAATTGGCGAGATCAACCGGTCGATGCTTGCTCTTCCTGGTGAATTCGTAGGCATGCGCCGAGCGCGTCGCCCGGTCCAGCCAGAAGCCTGCCGGGTCGGTTCCCTGCGGCCGTGTGGCGCCGAGCCAGATGGCGGTGTCGGCACCTTGCGCGGGGGTGCGCAGCACCCACAGCAGGATGCGCCGAAAACGCGGCAATGACGTCTTGACGCCCTGCGTGTCGGCCCAACCCGGATGCATGACGTAGAACGTCAGGCCGCTTGAAGAGCCATAGACCTCGCTCCAGTAACTGGTGAGGGCCGCCTGGCCACGCTTGTGCACGGCATAGGCGCGGATGCCGTTGTAGCCTTCGGCCTTCTTCGCATCCATGGCACCGATGGCCAGCGGCGAGTTGTACATGCCGCCCGACGACATGTTGACGACGGCGCCTCCCCGGACCAGCGCGCCGGCCTCGATGAGGCGCTCGGTGAGCATGAAGTGGCTGAGGATGTTGGTCGCAAATGACATCTCGTGCCCCTCATCGGTGACACTGAAATCATCCAGCAGCACGCCGACGTTGTTGACCAGCACATCGATGCGCGGATGCTCCGTCAGGATCTGCTCTGAAAAGCGCCGCACGTCGCGCTTCAGGGAGAAATCCACGACCAGCGGCACGACCTTGCCCTTGACGCCTGCCGAGACGGCATCGGCAACCAGTTCATCGAGTTTGGCCGCGCTCCGTGCCGCGGCCAGCACCGTCGCGCCATACCGGGCCGCACCCAGCACAATGGCGCGCCCGACCCCGCCCGACGCTCCCGTCACGAGCCAGGTCTGGCCGCTCAGATCGGCCTTCAGTCGCGACCAGAACAGCGAACGCCACCAGTAGCCGATGGCAGTAAAACTCAGCAGGAAACGGCCGTAGAAATTGGCGATCTTCATCAGATGCGACATGCAAGTTCTCCTGAACGGAAACCACTGCGGGACCACATGAATCCGGTGCGCGCCAATCCGTCATCAACTGAGCGCGGCACACTGTACCTGGCGGACTGGAACGACAGCCTTCTACAGACGCTCGATCACCGTTGCCACGGCCACGCCGGCGGCGCCGCAGATGGCGACCACGCCGTAGCGCTCGCCGCGGCGCTCCAGTTCATCCAGAACGGTGCCGACCAGCGAACCGCCCGTCGCGCCCATGGCGTGTCCGAGCGCAATGGCGCCGCCATTGACGTTGAGCCGGTCGGCGCCGATTCCCAGCACCTTCTGGTAATGGAGCATGAGTGCGGCAAACGATTCGTTCACTTCGAACAGGGCAATGTCCCTGACGGACAGCTTCGCGCGTTCGAGCGCGCGCTGCGTGGCATCCGCGGCCCCCGTTAGCATCATGACCGGGTCGATGCTCACGTCGGCGGTTGCGACGATGCGCGCACGCGGCCTGAGTCCCGCACGGGCGATGGCGCGCTCCGAGCCCACCAGCACGGCTGACGCGCCGTCTGCGGTGGCCGGCGAATTGCCGGCGTGGTGCACGTGAACGATGTCGCCGGCGATCCCGAAATGGCCCTTCATGAACTGGTCCGCCCCCTTGGCACCCATCTCGGCAAAGGCCGGCGGCAGGCCGCCCAGGCTCTCCAGCGACGTGGCGGGGCGGATATTTTCATCCTGCTCGAGGAGCACGCTGCCGTCCGCAGCCTTGACCGGCACCAGCGCGCCGCGAAAATACCCGGCCTCGCGAGCCGCGGCCGCGCGTTGCTGGGACTGCACCGCATAGGCATCGCAGTCCTCGCGAGAAAACCCGTGCATGGTGGCGACGGCGTCGGCTGACAGCCCCATGTGCACCGACCGCGCCTCACGCATCACTTCTTCGTCAAAGAACAGCGGTCCCTTGTCCGACAGCATGGGAACACGCGACATGGACTCCACGCCGCCACCGACGGCCAGGGCGTCGTTGTAATCGGCCTGCAGGGCGGCAAAATGCACCGCCGACAGTCCGGACGCACAGTAGCGATTGATGGTGACGGCGGACACC
>CANIIN010000007.1 GCA_947467405.1 Betaproteobacteria bacterium
CCCAATCGAGCATTTTCTTGCCACTGGACATGTCGCGGCGCGCCTGAACGACCCGCTCCACGGAAGGATGCAGCTTGAATCCTTCCGGGACGGTGGTCAGCTTCTCTCCCAAGCGCTGCAGGTCAGCCAGTGGCACCGAGGTATCGGCATGATCGGTCCACTTCGCATTCAGGAACGGCGTCCAGTCAATGGCGTGCTTGCGCTGGAATGAGGACAGTACCGGGCTGGAAGTCGAGCGCCCCTCGTCCAGGGCCTGGCGGTAGTCCTTGATCAGCTGGTCGGGAGAGTCCGCCGGGACAATCGTCTGCGCGACCAGTTTGTCCGCATAAAGCTTGCGCGTGCCGGGATGCTGCGCGATCTTCTTGTACATGAGCGGTTGCGTCATGAACGGCTCGTCCTGCTCGTTGTGACCGAGCCGCCGGAAGCACACCAGATCGACCACCACGTCGCGCTTGAATTCCTTGCGGAAGTCCATGGCCAGTTGGGTGACGAACAGCGCCGCTTCCGGGTCGTCCGCGTTGACGTGAAAGATGGGGGCTTCCACCATCTTCGAAACGTCGGTGCAGTACAGGGTCGAGCGGGCGTCACGCGGGTCGGAGGTGGTGAATCCGATCTGGTTGTTCACCACGATATGCACGGTGCCGCCGGTCGTATAGCCCCGCGTCTGCGAGAGATTGAGCGTTTCCATGACCACGCCCTGCCCGGCATAGGCCGCATCGCCGTGAATCAGCACGGACAGCACCTTGTCGCCAGTGTGGTCGTGACGCCGGTGCTGGCGTGCCCGGACAGACCCCACAACCACAGGATTGACGATTTCCAGGTGCGATGGATTGAACGCCAGCGACAGATGAATCGGGCCGCCGGGTGTCGAGATGTCGGATGAAAACCCGTTGTGGTATTTGACGTCGCCGGTCGAGGCCAGTCCGTCAGTGCTGTACTTGCCTTCGAATTCAGAGAACAGTTCCTTGGGTGCCTTGCCGAGCGTATTCACCAGCACGTTCAGGCGCCCCCGGTGGGCCATGCCGACCACGAGTTCCTCAACGCCTTGGCTGCCGGCGCGTTGCACGATCTCATCCATGCAGGCGATCAGCGTCTCGCCCCCCTCCAGGGAGAAGCGCTTTTGACCGACGTAGCGGGTATGCAGATACTTTTCCAGGGTTTCAGCTGCTGTCAGTCTCTCGAGCAGGCGCTTTTTCACTTCAGGCGAGAAACTGGGCTGCGAGCGCACCGACTCCAGTCTCTGCTGAATCCAGCGCTTCTGGGCCATGTCGCTGATGTACATGTATTCCGCACCGATCGAGCCGCAGTAGGTCTGGCGCAACGACTGGATGATGTCGCGCAGCGTTGCCCTCTCCTCACCGACCAGTGTGCCGGTGTTGAAGACCAGGTCCAGGTCCGCCTCGGTCAGGTCATAGAAAGCCGGCTCGAGTTCGGGAATATTGGGGCGCTGCTGGCGCTTGAGCGGATCCAGTTGCGCCCAGCGCCCCCCCAGGTTCCGGTACGCACCGATCAGCATCAGGACGTACACCTGCTTGCGTTCGATCCCCAGTTCGGCCGGCGAGACCGTCCCGCGCAGTGTTCCCTGCTTGGCGCGCTGCGCAAATGACTCGACGATCGGAGCATGCGCCACGTCCCGCACGTCGTTGGAGGCTCCGCCGCCCGCGGGCAGCAGCTGCATCTTGTCGAAGTACTCCCGCCACTGCTCCGGGATGGACTGCGGATTGTCCAGATAGGACTCATACAACTGTTCGACGAAGGGCGCGTTGGCGCCAAACAGGTAGGAACTGGACATCAACTGCTTCATCGCGCTCATTTCCGCCTCCGGATCACCATTCACAGCACACCATACAGCGGAATGCCTACAGTACTCTTACGGCAGGAAACCCCTGTCCAAGAGGGGGAATCGGGTTTCCTTTAAGCACAAAGGGGGCGAGGCTTTCGCCTGCCCCCTTCGCCTGTCTGCTGCCGTCCGGCTATCTGCCGATCAGCGCTTTCCGCTCGGTTGCACATCCCGGCGGGGATTCCCGATATAGAGCTGCCGCGGGCGGGCGATCTTGTTTTCCGGATCACTGATCATCTCGTTCCACTGCGCAATCCATCCCACCGTCCGAGCCAGCGCGAATATGCAGGTGAACATGGCGACCGGAATGCCCAGCGCGCGCTGCACGATACCGGAATAGAAGTCGACGTTCGGGTAGAGCTTGCGCTGCACGAAGTAATCATCCTCGAGAGCAATCTTTTCCAGCGCGATGGCCAGCTTGAACAAACGGTCATCATGCAGGCCGAGTTCATTCAGCACTTCGTGGCAGGTGTCACGCATAAGCTTCGCACGCGGGTCGTAATTCTTGTAGACGCGGTGACCGAAGCCCATCAGTTTCACGTTGGAATTCTTGTCCTTCACCTTCTTGATAAACTCGCCGACCTTGGACACGTCGCCGATTTCCTCGAGCATGTTCAGGCAGGCTTCGTTCGCGCCGCCGTGCGCCGGGCCCCACAGGCAGGCAATGCCGGCAGCGATACAGGCGAAAGGATTGGCCCCCGAAGAACCGGATTGTCGCACCGTCGACGTCGAGGCATTCTGCTCGTGATCGGCATGCAGGATGAAAATCCGGTCCAGCGCGCGCACCAGCACTTCGTTGATCTTGTATTCCTCGGTCGGGACCGCGAACATCATGCGCATGAAGTTCGCGCTGTAGGAAAGATCATTGCGCGGATAGACAAACGGCTGCCCGACGGAATACTTGTAGGTCATGGCGACAATGGTCGGCAGCTTGGCGACCAGGCGGAATGCCGAAATATTTCGATGCTCGGGATTATTGATGTCCAGCGAGTCGTGATAAAAGGCCGACAATGCGCCCACTACACCGACGAGCACCGCCATGGGATGCGCGTCACGTCGGAAACCCGTGAAGAAGCGCGTCAACTGATCGTGCACCATCGTGTGGCGCATGACGGTCGTGCTGAATTCGTCCTTTTCCTTCTGATTCGGCAATTCGCCGTTCAGCAACAGGTAGCAGACTTCCAGGAAGTTGCAGTTCTCGGCCAGTTGCTCGATCGGGTAGCCGCGATACAACAGCACCCCTTCGTCGCCATCAATATAGGTGATCTTCGAGCTGCAGCTGGCTGTCGACAGGAAGCCCGGGTCATAGGTGAACATGCCTGTCTTGCCGTAAAGCGCGCGTATGTCAGCCACCTCGGGACCCACGCTCCCAGACAGCACAGGGAATTCAACCGACTTTCCGTCGGCCAGGGTCAGAACTGCCTTCTTGTTGGTACTCATTGATTTCTCCTGATCTTCTAACGATACGCTTCGCGCAAGCCTTAGCAATTACGCAGCAAGGTGACCACTTCCGTGATGGCAGGATCTGTGTCCACAGCCAGGTCCTCCCGTCCGCTCAGGATGTCCCACAGGGAGTTGTCATCCATCGCAAGCAACCAGTTGAAGGCCTCCAGCCGCCTTCCGTCCAGAACATCAAGATGATGCTCCAGAAACCGCTCCAGGACGATATCGTTTTCCAGAAGGCCACGCCGGCAATTCCAGCGCAGGCGGTTCAATTCAACCGGAGTCACGACAACATTCCCGTGCAGGTGATACTCAAACAGCCCTCTTGACCATCATTTCCTTGATCTTGCCGATGGCCTGCGTCGGGTTCAAGCCTTTCGGGCAGACATCCACGCAGTTCATGATGGTGTGGCAACGGAACAGGCGGTACGGATCCTCAAGATTGTCTAGCCGCTCGCTGGTGGCCTGATCGCGCGTGTCGGCAATGAATCGGTAGGCTTGCAACAAGCCGGCCGGTCCGACGAACTTGTCCGGGTTCCACCAGAAGGATGGGCAGGCCGTCGAGCAGCAGGCGCACAGGATGCATTCGTACAGGCCGTTCAGCTCTTCACGCTCCTCCGGCGATTGCCGCCGTTCGGTCTCGGGTGGCGCGTCGTTGTTGACCAGGTAGGGTTTGACGGAGTGGTATTGCTTGAAGAACTGGGTCATGTCCACGATCAGGTCGCGAATGATCGGCAGTCCCGGCAACGGACGAAGCTCCACGGGTTCCGAGAGCTCCGTCAACTTGGTCGTGCATGCCAGGCCGTTCTTGCCATTGATGTTCATGGCATCGGACCCGCACACCCCTTCACGGCAGGAGCGACGCAGGGACAACGAGTCGTCCTGTTCCTTGATGCGCACCAAGGCATCGAGGAGCATCTGGTCTGTCGGCTCCAGCTGCACATCGTAATCCTTCATGTACGGCTGTGCGTCCTTGTCGGGGTCGTAGCGATGTACGCGGAATTTCATGTGTCCGTCTTTCGTCGTTTGGGTGGTGTCAGTGAGAACTCGTCAATGCGGATCGTTCTAGTACGTCCGAACCTTGGGTTCAACCGACTCAGCAGTCAATGGCTTCAGGTTGACCGGCTTGTACTCGAGCCGGTCCGACTCCTTGAACCACAACGAGTGTTTGAGCCAATTGACGTCATCACGCGAATGGTGATCAGCACGGTCATGTGCGCCACGGGACTCCTTGCGCGCTTCGGCCGACACCATGGTGGCACGGGCCACTTCGATCTGGTTGTCAAGTTCCAGTGCTTCGATGCGGGCGGTATTGAATATCTTCGACTTGTCAGCGATTTCCGAGCGCGTGGCCCGATCGGCAACTTCGCGGATCTTCTTGACGCCTTCCTCAAGCAGATCGGGAAAGCGGAACACGCCACAATGGGCCTGCATGACGCGCCGCATGTCACGCGCCACCATCTGGTAGGGTTCGCCGCCCGTCTGTCCATCGAGGCGTGCAAGACGGGTCTGCGACCGCTCGGCTGCATCCTTGGGCAAGTCCTTGTGACCCGGATTTTCCTTCAGGAAGCGCACGATCGAATCGCCGGATGCCTTGCCGAAAACCAGCAGGTCAGTCAGTGAATTCGTTCCAAGCCGGTTCGCGCCGTGAACGGACGCGCAACCGCACTCGCCGGCTGCGTAGAAGCCCGGGACAATGGTGTTGGGATTGCCGCCATTCGGCACCACCACTTCGCCATGGTAGTTCGTCGGGATGCCGCCCATCTGGTAATGCACCGTCGGCACCACCGGAATCGGTTCCTTGGTGCAATCGACGTTGGCAAACTTCTTGGCAATTTCGCGAATGCCGGGAAGGCGCTTGTCGATGACTTCCGGTCCGAGGTGATCCAGTTTGAGCAGGATGGCATCACCGTCCTTGCCGGCGCCACGCCCCTCCTTGATTTCGGTCGCCATGGCGCGGGATACCACGTCACGACTGGCAAGATCCTTCAGGTTCGGCGCATACCGCTCCATGAAGCGCTCACCGTTCTTGTTCAGCAGGTAGCCACCCTCGCCACGCACGCCTTCGGTAATCAGAACGCCCGCTCCCGCTACTGCGGTCGGGTGGAACTGCCAGAACTCCATATCCTCCAGCGGGATGCCGGCGCGAGCAGCCATGCCCAGTCCGTCACCGGTATTGATGAAGGCGTTCGTGGTGGAGGCAAAAATCCGTCCGGCTCCACCGGTAGCAAACAATGTTGCGCGGCCATGGAAGACCGTGACTTCGCCGGTCTCCATTTCCATCGCGGTAACGCCCAACACCTGTCCGCTCGGGTCCCGAATCAGGTCAAGCGCCATCCATTCGACGAAAAACTGCGTATTGGCGCGCACATTGCGCTGATACAGCGTATGCAGCATGGCATGTCCGGTGCGGTCCGCAGCGCAGCAGGAACGCTGCACCGGTTTCTCACCGAAGTTCATGGAATGACCGCCGAACGGCCGCTGATAAATCGTGCCGTCATCGTTGCGATCGAAAGGCATGCCGTAGTGTTCGAGCTCGACGACGACCTGCGGTGCGGTACGGCAGAGGAACTCAATAGCGTCCTGGTCGCCCAGCCAGTCCGACCCCTTGACGGTGTCGTACATGTGCCAGTTCCAGTTGTCCTCGCCCATATTGCCCAGCGCAGCGCCGACACCTCCCTGCGCGGCCACCGTATGTGAACGGGTCGGAAAAACTTTCGACAGCACCGCAGTTTTCAGACCGGCTTCGGAAAGCTGAAGCGCGGCCCGCAAGCCCGCTCCGCCGGCACCTACCACGATTACATCGTACTTCCTGATACTGAGTCCCACGTTACAGCCTCCACAAAACTTGCACGGCCCAGCCGCCGCAGCCCACAAGCCAGAGTACAGTCAAGGTCTGCAGCGCCAGGCGCACACCGGTGTTCTTGACGTAATCCATCCAGATGTCGCGAATGCCGACCCACGCATGAATCAGCACACTCAGCACAAAGAGCAGCGACGCAAAACGCATCCAGCCCTGTCCGAAAAGCCCCTTCCATCCCGCATAGCCCTGGACATTTCCGGCCAGCAACACGACCAGAATCACGACCGAGTACACGGCCATGACAACCGCCGTCAGGCGCTGCAGCAACCAGTCCTTGAGTCCGTAATGCGCCCCCACAACAACGCGGTTCACCATATCTTTGCTCCCAGTACGACGGTCAGCAGAATGCTGGCCACGAACACGACATAGCTCGTGGCTCGCGCCGTCGGCAGATCTATTCCCTTGTGCAGATCAAGAAACAGGAAGCGGATGCCGGCACAGAAGTGATGCAGAAACGACCAGAGCAGAACCAGCAGTCCCAATTTCACAATCGGAAAACCAAGGTACTCCTTCAGGTGATTGAAGTCGGCCTCCGACCTCAGGCTCAGGTCAAGCAGGTAGATCATCCAGATCAGGGCAAGGAACAGCAGCAACCCGCTGACGCGGTGAAATATGGAAACCAATCCAGGCAGCGGCAGATTCACCGGACTCAGGTTGTACCAGACAGGGCGTTGTTTTTTAGCTGTGAGATCAGGCATATAACGGATTCCAGCGTGCTTTGTAGTTGGTGGACCGGTACGCTTTCAAGCAACCGGCGCGTTCGTCAGAGCAGTTTGAAAGTATAGCAGCGTTCACCCGCAATTTGTGCTGCGCATTAAGCAACACTGCAGTTTCGATGCATTTCCGGAGGTACGAATTGCATTTTGCGATTCACGATCGTGTCCCGAACTTGCATTACTCAGGCCCACCTATCCGCCCCCATGGCCTTTCAAGCCAGCTTGTTCGCATAGAAGTGCTCGTCAGTGCGGTACAGTCCGCGTCGAAATTCGACCGGTCTGTCGCCATAGGTATAGGCCACGCGCTCGACGCAAAGCAGCGGCGTCCTTTCCTTGACGCGCAAGCTGTCGGCAGCCTCGCCATCGGCCGGAACGGCCCTGATGCGCTCATCGGCGCGAATCATTCGCGTGCCGAACTCCGTTTCGAACAAGCTGTAGAGCGAACCGCTGTAACCATTGATTCTGGCCGCGGTCAGGCCCTTGAAGATCGAGCCCGGCAGGCAGATCTCGTCCAGCACCACCGGCTGTTCCCTGAAATACAGCACGCGCTTGAGAACGACTATTCCCTCTCCGAGCCGCAATTCGAGCATTCGCGCGACTTCCGCGGAGGCGCGCCCGCGGTGGCAATCGAGCAGACGGCTGGCCGGATATTCCTGCTCCCCCTCTTGGGGGCGCAAGCGCAGAAAGCGGTATTGCGAATGATCCTCATCGGTATGGGTGGCAACGAATGTTCCCTTGCCCTGGCGCCTTACCAGCAGGAATTCACCCGCCAGTTCATCGATGGCCTTGCGCACCGTGCCTTGACTGACCTTGAACCGAGTGGCGAGATCGACCTCGCTCGGAATCGACTCGCCAGGCTTCCACTCGCCCGCTTCCAACCCGGCGAGCAACCGCTCCTTGATCTGCCTGTAGAGCGGCGAGAACCTCGGCCCCTCGTCCACGGGTTGCCCCGAGCGGTCGGCCGACTTGCTGGATGACGGAGCGTCTGGATGGGTTGCCACGGGGAGATTGAAGCACGCAAAATCTGGTTTGTCTATCTTATGTCTTATATAAGATAGACGAGTTGGATTGACAGCGCATTTTCCAGTCCCTACACTGATTTTGCTTTGCGCCGCAACATCACTGCAGGTTTGGTGGCGACTACGGTCGCCTGCCGTCATCATTCCTTGATCCAGAACTCCGGTGAGTTCGTCACAATGCGGGCATCCCCGCCCAATAGCACGCTTTTTCAGCCTGCCAAGGGGAAATGATTTCTCAACCTCAATCTACGCCTTCAGGAGTCTTCATGGCCAAGCCAGCCGTTCGTGTCGCAGTTACCGGTGCTGCCGGACAAATCGGATACAGCCTGCTTTTCCGCATCGCCGCCGGCGAAATGCTCGGCAAGGATCAGCCCGTCATCCTGCAACTGCTCGAAATTCCGGATGAGAAGGCACAGGCCGCCCTGAAGGGCGTGATCATGGAACTCGAAGACTGCGCCTTTCCGCTGCTCGCCGGCGTTGTCCCGACAGCCGATCCGAAAATTGCCTTCAAGGATGTCGACATTGCCATGCTGGTCGGCGCCCGTCCGCGCAGCAAGGGTATGGAGCGCAAGGATCTGCTGGAAGCCAACGGCGCCATCTTTACCGTGCAAGGCAAAGCGCTCAACGAAGTCGCCAAGCGCGATGTCAAGGTGCTGGTCGTGGGGAACCCGGCCAACACCAATGCCTACATTGCCATGAAGAGCGCGCCGGACCTGCCACGCGACAGCTTCACGGCCATGCTGCGCCTCGACCACAACCGCGCCTTGTCGCAATTGGCAACCAAGACCGGCAAACCGGTCGATTCGATCGAGAAACTGATCGTCTGGGGAAATCACTCCCCCACGATGTATCCGGATTACCGTTTCGCGACCATCGGCGGCCAGCCCGCGCCGAAGGTTGTCAATGATGAGTCCTGGTATCGCGACACTTTCATTCCGACCGTCGGCAAACGGGGTGCGGCGATCATCGAAGCACGCGGACTATCTTCGGCCGCGTCGGCAGCCAATGCGGCCATCTGTCACATTCGCGACTGGGTGCTCGGTTCCAACGGGCAGTGGGTGACCATGGGCGTTCCTTCCGACGGCTCCTACGGAATTCCCGAGGGCACCATGTATGGCGTTCCGGTCATCACCTCCGGCGGTAAATACGAGCGCGTCAAGGGACTGGAAATCGATGCGTTCAGTCGCCAGAAGATGGATGCCACCCTTCAGGAATTGATGGAAGAGCGCGAAGGCGTCAAGCACCTGGTCGGCTGATTGCCAGAAGGCATGAGCCAGCTCGTTCATCCCCGCGACGCCCTGTTCAAGGGCGAGCGGCCTTTTCCGATCATCCCCTCCTGTGAGCACTTCGCCGGCAGCGAAAAGCTGATTTTCAAGGCGATGGAGCTGCAGGAGCGGCTGGGTCCTGTTTTTGACATCACCTGCGACTGCGAAGACGGCGCACAAGCCGGGCGAGAGAAGGAACACGCCGAGATGGTGGTGCGCGTTGTCAACAGCGCCGCCAACAAATACCGTCAGGTGGGTGTGCGCATACACGACTACACGCATGCGCATTGGAAGAAGGATGTGGATATCCTCGTCTCCGGCGCCGGGCACATTCTGGCGTACATCAACATCCCCAAGCCGACCACGGCCAACCAGGTCGCGGAGATGATTCTCTACATCCAGCAGGTTGCGGCTCACCATGGCGTGAAACGCGAAATCCCCATTCACGTTCTGGTGGAAACCCATGGCGCGCTGAAGGAAGCCTGGGAAATCGCCGCCCTTCCCTGGATGCAGGTGCTGGATTTCGGCCTGATGGATTTCGTGTCGGCGCACCATGGTGCCATTCCAGCATCGGCCATGCGCTCGCCGGGCCAGTTCGAGCATCAACTGCTAGCACGCGCCAAATCCGATGTCGTTGCCGCCGCCCTGGCGAACGGTATCGTGCCGTCGCACAACGTCACGCTCGACCTGAAGAACAGTTACAGCACATTTCAGGATGCGCTGCGCGCACGCAATGAATTCGGATTCCTGCGCATGTGGTCGATCTATCCGGCGCAAATCCAGCCCATCGTCGACGCCATGAAACCGGATTTTTCGGAAGTTCAGGATGCTTCCAACATACTGATCGCTGCCCAGAAGAATCTATGGGGTCCGATCCAGTATCTGGGTGAACTGCATGACCGTGCGACCTACCGCTATTACTGGGCAGTACTGCAAAAGGCCCGCGTCACCGGGGTCAGCCTGCCTGATGAGGCCGCAAAGGCCTTTTTCCAATAACCACGAAAGAGATCCAACATGGCCACATTGAGTCCGGGCGCCAAATTTCGCGCAGCCTTGAAAGATGAAAAGCCGTTGCAGTGCATCGGCGCCATCAACGCCTATCACGCGCGCATGGCCGAGCGCACCGGTTACAAGGCCATTTACCTGTCTGGCGGAGGCGTCGCGGCGGGCTCGCTCGGCTTGCCTGACCTGGGTATCTCGAATCTGGATGATGTCCTGACCGACGTTCGCCGCATCACTGACGTGTGCTCGCTGCCCCTGCTTGTCGACGTGGACACCGGATTCGGCGCCAGCGCTTTCAACATCGCCCGCACCGTGCGTTCGCTCATCAAGGCCGGCGCTGGCGCCTTGCACATTGAAGACCAGGTCGGCGCCAAGCGCTGCGGGCATCGCCCGGGCAAGGAACTGGTTTCGACCGATGAAATGGTCGATCGCGTCAAGGCCGCTGTGGACGCCCGAACCGATCAGGACTTCTTCATCTGGGCGCGCACCGACGCGTTGGCAGTAGAGGGCCTGGACGCGGCGTTGGAACGCGCTCAACGCTGCGTGGAAGCCGGCGCCGATGGCATTTTCCCCGAAGCGATGACCGACCTCGACATGTATCGAAAGTTCGTCGCCGCAGTGAAGGTGCCGGTACTGGCCAACATCACGGAATTCGGCTCCACTCCGCTGTTCACGCTGGACGAACTGCGCTCGGCCGACGTCGCCATGGCGCTCTATCCGCTGTCGGCATTTCGCGCCATGAACAAGGCAGCACTGAATGTATACCAGACGCTACGCAAGGAAGGCACCCAGAAGAACGTGTTGGACACCATGCAGACGCGCATGGAACTGTACGATTACCTCGACTACCACAAGTTCGAGCAGCATCTGGACGCTTTGTTCGCGCAGGGCAAGGGAGCGACCAAGAAGTAGGACGTCCAGACTCGACAAAAAATCCGCGGAATTCACCGCAAATCGGCAAATAAAGGCGAAAATATCCGGCTTGAAAACTTCTGCCTCGAACTGCAGTTTTCACCCCGGAACGCCAGCGTAATTAACCAGCAATGTTAAAAAGGAGAATCAAATGAGCGACGCTCCAACCGCAGTTCCAGCAACGGGTCCGAAGCCCAAGAAGTCGGTCGCCCTGTCCGGCGTGACAGCCGGCAACACGGCCCTTTGTACAGTCGGCCTGGCCGGCAACGACCTCCACTACCGCGGTTACGACATACTCGACTTCGCCGACGAAGCCGAGTTCGAGGAAATCGCTTTTCTGCTGGTCCACGAAAAGTTGCCGAACGCCGCGGAACTCGCCGCGTACAAGTCCAAGCTGAAGGCACTGCGCGGTTTGCCCGCCGGCCTGAAGGCCGTGCTCGAGGCGATCCCCGCGTCGGCCCATCCGATGGACGTCCTGCGCACGGGTTGCTCCGCGCTGGGCACCATGCTGCCCGAAAAGGAAGATCACAACATCGCCGGCGCGCGTGATATCGCCGACCGCCTGATGGCCTCGTTTGGTTCCATGCTGCTGTACTGGTACCACTACGCCATCAATGGCAAGCGCATCGATGTCGAGACCGACGATGACACGATTGGCGGCCACTTCCTGCACTTGTTGCACGGGAAGAAACCGTCAACCGAGTGGGTTCGCGCCATGCACACCTCGCTGATCCTGTACGCCGAGCACGAATTCAACGCCTCGACGTTCACCAGTCGCGTCGTCGCCGGAACCGGTTCAGACATGTACTCCGCCATCACGGGCGGCATCGGCGCACTGCGCGGCCCCAAGCACGGCGGCGCCAATGAAGTCGCATTCGACATCCAGTCGCGCTACGACAATCCCGACCAGGCCGAGGCCGACATTGTGCGTCGCGTGGCGAACAAGGAGGTCGTGATCGGCTTCGGCCACCCGGTCTATACCACTGGCGATCCGCGCAACAACGTCATCAAGGAAGTGGCGCGTCGCCTCTCCAAGAGCGTGGGCAGCATGAAGCTGTTCGACATCGCCGAGCGTCTCGAGACCGTGATGTGGCGTGAAAAGAAAATGTTCCCGAACCTGGACTGGTTCAGCGCCGTGTCCTACAACATGATGCAAGTGCCGACCGCCATGTTCACGCCGATCTTCGTCATCGCCCGCACCTCGGGCTGGTCCGCACACGTCATCGAGCAGCGCATCGACGGCAAGATCATCCGGCCAACCGCCAACTACACCGGCCCGTCCGATCTGAAATATGTTCCGGTAAAGAGCCGCAAGTAATCCGATTCGCTTTTTTCATTGTCTTGAACTAGGAAATCCATGTCCGCACATATCAGCAACGTCCGCCCCAAGGCGGACAAAGTCCTGGTCGATATCGTCGACTACGTCACCAAATACAAGATCTCGTCCAGCCTCGCGTACGACACGGCACGCAACTGCCTGATCGACACGCTCGGTTGCGGCCTTGAGGCCCTCGAGTACCCGGCCTGCACCAAGCTGATGGGGCCGATCGTCCCCGGTACCGTCGTGCCCAATGGCGCCAAGGTTCCCGGCACGCAGTTCCAGTTGGACCCGGTACAGGCCGCCTTCAACATCGGTGCCATGATCCGCTGGCTGGATTTCAACGACACCTGGTTGGCTGCCGAATGGGGCCATCCGTCGGACAACCTCGGCGGCATCCTGGCGACCGCTGACTGGCTGTCACGCAACGCCGTGGCCGCCGGCAAGAAGCCGCTGACCATGAAGGCCGTCCTGACCGGCATGATCAAGGCGCACGAAATCCAGGGTTGCATCGCGCTGGAAAACTCCTTCAACAAGGTTGGTCTCGACCACGTGCTGCTGGTGAAGGTCGCCTCCACAGCCGTCGTGGCCGAGATGCTCGGCCTGTCGCGCGACGAGATCCTGAACGCCGTGTCATTGGCCTGGGTTGACGGCCAGTCGCTGCGCACCTATCGCCATACTCCCAACACCGGCTCGCGCAAAAGCTGGGCCGCTGGCGATGCAACGTCGCGCGCCGTACGCCTCGCCCTGATGGCCAAGACCGGCGAGATGGGCTACCCATCGGTGCTGACCGCCAAGACCTGGGGTTTCTACGACGTGCTGTTCAAGGGCAACGAGTTCAAGTTTCAGCGCAAGTACAGTTCCTACGTGATGGAGAACGTCCTGTTCAAGATCTCCTTCCCGGCCGAGTTCCACTCGCAGACCGGCGTGGAAGCGGCGATGACCCTGCACACCGAACTGAAGAAGGCAGGACGCACGGTCGAGGACATCAAGAAGGTCACCATCCGCACGCATGAGGCCTGCATCCGCATCATCGACAAGAAGGGCCCGTTGAACAACCCGGCTGATCGCGACCACTGCATCCAGTACATGGTCGCCGTGCCGCTCATCCTGGGTCGGCTGACCGCGTCCGACTACGAAGACAAGGTGGCCGCCGATCCGCGCATCGACACGCTGCGCGACAAGATCGTCTGCGTGGAAGACAAGTCATTCACCAAGGACTACCACGACCCGAGCAAGCGCTCCATTGCCAACGCCCTGACCATCGAGTTCAAGGATGGCAAGAAGCTGAAGGAAGTCGTCGTCGAGTACCCGATCGGCCACAAGCGTCGCCGCAAGGAAGGCATTCCGCTGCTCGAGGCCAAGTTCAAGGTCAACCTGGCCCGCAGTTTCCCGGCCAAGCAGCAAAAAGCCATCCTCGATGTGTCGCTGAACCAGAAGCGCCTCGAAGCGATGCCGGTTCACGAATACGTGGACATGTACGTCATCTGAGTCTGATTTGACAAGGGATGCGGCGAGGAAACCGCATCCCTTGATATCCCCCACCGCAGAGGGGAGCAAGCTTCCCACATTGTCGACGTTTCAGGAGCCCGCCATGTCACACAACCTGCACAACACGCTTCAGGAATTCAAGTTCGCCGGCAAGACCGGCAAGTTCTACTCGCTGCCAGCACTGGAAAAGGCCATCGGCGCCAAGATTTCCCGTCTCCCCGTCTCCATCCGCATCGTACTCGAGTCGGTGCTGCGCAACTGCGACGGCAAGAAGGTGACCGAGGAGCACATCAAGCAACTGGCCAACTGGAAACCCAACGCCACGCGTACCGACGAAATTCCCTTCGTCCTTGCCCGGATCGTGCTGCAGGACTTCACCGGCGTGCCGCTGCTGGCCGACCTGGCCGCCATGCGTGGCGTGGCCGCCAGGATGGGGAAGAATCCCAAGGTCATCGAGCCGCTCGTCCCGGTGGACCTAGTCGTCGATCACTCCATCCAGACCGATCACTACGGCACCAGCAATTCGCTAGACCTGAACATGAAGCTGGAATTCCAGCGCAATAACGAGCGCTACGAGTTCATGAAGTGGGGCATGCAGGCCTTTGACACTTTCAAGGTCGTGCCTCCCGGCATTGGCATCGTGCACCAGGTCAACCTCGAGTACCTGGCACGCGGCGTGCACAAGAAGAACGGCGTCTACTACCCCGACACGCTGGTCGGAACCGACAGCCATACCACCATGATCAACGGTATCGGCGTGGTCGGCTGGGGCGTTGGCGGCATCGAAGCCGAGGCCGGCATGCTCGGACAACCGGTTTATTTTCTGACCCCGGACGTGGTGGGCGTGAACCTGACCGGCGCAATGCGAGGCGGGGTCACGGCCACCGACCTGGTGCTGACCGTGACGGAAATGCTGCGCAAGGCCAAGGTGGTCGGCAAATTCGTGGAATTCTTCGGTGAAGGTGTAGCCAACCTCGCGCTGCCCGATCGGGCCACCATCGCCAACATGGCGCCCGAATACGGCGCCACCATGGGCTTCTTCCCGGTCGATGACATCACGATCGATTATTTCAAGGGATCAGGACGCACGGACGAGGAGATTGCCTCTTTCGCCGCCTACTTCAAGGCGCAGGGCCTGTACGGTACGCCGAAGAAGGGCCAGATCGATTACAGCGAAACGCTGGAACTTGACCTCGGCACGGTGGCCCCGTCATTGGCCGGGCCGAAGCGCCCGCAAGATCGCATCGAGATCGGCAATGTCAAATCCAAGTTCACTGAACTGTTCGCGCAGCCAGTCGCCGACAACGGCTTTGCCAAGAAGCCGGCCGAACTTGGCCAGCGCTTCAAAACCCGCGACGGGATCGACATCGGTTCCGGCGACATCATGATCGCTGCCATCACGTCGTGCACCAACACCTCCAACCCGGGCGTGTTGCTGGCGGCTGGCCTGCTGGCCAAGAAGGCCGTGGAACGCGGCCTGACGGTCAAGAAGCACATCAAGACCACCCTGGCACCCGGATCACGCGTGGTAACCGAGTACCTGACCAAGGCCGGCCTGCTGCCCTACCTCGAGCAGCTCGGGTTCTACTTGGCAGGCTATGGCTGCACCACCTGTATCGGAAACGCCGGTCCGCTCACCGAGCCAATCGAAGAAGCGATCGTGCAGAACGACCTGGTTTGCGCCGCCGTACTGTCCGGCAACCGCAACTTCGAGGCGCGCATCCACCCCAACCTGCGCGCCAACTTCCTGGCCTCTCCTCCCCTTGTCGTCACCTACGCCATCACCGGCAATGTGCTGGTCGACCTGATGACCGAGCCGCTCGGCAAGGGCAAGAAGGGCGAAGACGTCTGGATCGGCGATATCTGGCCGACCAGCCAGGAAATTCACGATTGCATGAAGTACGCGATGGACCCGAACACCTTCCGCAAGCTGTACGGCGATCTGACCAAGGACAACCCGCTGTGGAACGGCATTCCCACCGCCACCGGCCAGACCTACAACTGGCCGAAGTCGACCTACATCGCCGAACCGCCGTTCTTCGCCGACTTCAGCATGACGCCGGGATCCACCGGCAACGTACTGGGTGCGCGCGCACTGGGCATCTTCGGTGACTCGGTCACCACTGACCACATCAGCCCGGCCGGCTCCATCAAGCCGACATCCCCCGCCGGTACCTACCTGCTCGAACATGACGTCGGCGTCATCGATTTCAACACCTACGGGGCCCGTCGCGGTAATCATGACGTCATGATGCGCGGCACTTTCGCCAACGTGCGCATCAAGAACCTGATGCTGCCGCTGAAGGCCGATGGCGCGCGCGTCGAAGGCGGCCTGACGGTTCTGCAGCCCACTGGCGAGCAGATGCCGATCTATGACGCGGCCATGAAGTACATCGCCAGCGGCACACCGAGCATCGTGTTCGGCGGCGAGGAATACGGCACGGGTTCGTCACGAGACTGGGCCGCCAAGGGCACGCAACTGCTCGGCGTCAAGGCCGTCGTTGCCAAGAGCTACGAGCGGATCCATCGCTCCAACCTCGTCGGGATGGGCGTCCTGCCGCTGCAGTTCAAGGGTTCCGATACCGTCGCATCGCTCGGCATCAACGGCGACGAAGAATTTGACGTCGTCGGCCTCGACAATCTGCGTCCGCAGCAGGATGTCACGCTGGTGATCAGGAGCAAAGACGGTTCCACCAAGAACGTCGCCGTGTTGCTCCGCATCGACACGCCGATCGAAATCGACTATTACAAGCATGGCGGCATCATGCCGTACGTCCTGCGCGAGTTGCTCGCAGCAGCCTGATCGGCGCGCGGGGTACCACATCAAGACGGGCACTGCCTCGCTGGCAGTGCCCATTTTTTTTGCTGTCCATCCCGACGATCACCTGCAGTGGACGAAGGTCGTCAAGGACAACGACATCAAGGCGACCTGACATGCCTACCCGCGCAACGCCGGGAGACGTTGCGCACGTCAATCGAAACGGGATCCTGCTCCGCCGATGGCACGGACCCCGCCGGCATGCGCGGCACCCGTATCCGCCACGCGAAGCAGCCCTCGAGTGGAATCCGAACGAGCTCTAGACTCGGCCGCCGTTGACGTCCAAGGTGACGCCATTCACGAAACTGGCGGCATCACTGCAAACGAAATCCACCATTGCGGCGATCTCGTCTCCGGTACCCAGACGTCCGACAAATGTCTCGGACTCGCGCTTCTTCAACACTGCCCCCTTGACATGGCTGGCCAGGCCCTTCGCAATGGTGCCCGGCGCAACGGCCACCACACGAATGCCATGTGGACCAAGATGGCGCGCCAGGCTTCTTGTCAATGCATCGACGCCCGCCTTCGAGCACGCATACTCCGTGGTGAGATTCGGCACCTTGCCTGCATTGGAGCTGATGTTGACCAGCACACCGCGGCGCTTGCGAGCGATGAGGCGCTTGGCGACTGCGCGACACAGGAAGAACGGTGCACGCAGGTTGACCTCCTGCGCTTTGGTGAAGTCATCGAGCGTGATGTCGAAGAAATTGGTTTTCAGGGAACTCACTGCGGCATTGTTCACGAGCACCTCGATCGGACCATGCGCCCGCTCCACCTTGGCAACCAAGGCATCCAGCGTCTTCACCTTTCGCAAATCGGCCTTGATAACGGGCCACGGCTCGTCCTTTCCGCTGGTCGCATCGACACC